>CAKZTE010000078.1 GCA_937923115.1 uncultured Caulobacterales bacterium
GCGAGGCCTTTCTTAAATTTTGGTATCGCTAGCAGATTAGGCTAGGATTTTAGAAACAACACCAGAACCAACTGTGCGGCCGCCTTCGCGGATCGCGAAGCGGAGGCCTTCTTCCATCGCGATTGGTGCGATGAGTTCAGCTGAAAGTTTCAAGTTGTCGCCAGGCATAACCATCTCTGTACCTTCTGGAAGGATACATGTGCCTGTTACGTCAGTTGTACGGAAGTAGAACTGTGGACGGTAGTTCGCGAAGAATGGTGTGTGACGACCGCCTTCTTCTTTCGTAAGGATATAAACCTCAGCTTCGAACTTTGTGTGCGGAAGAACTGACGCAGGCTTACAAAGAACCTGACCACGCTCAACACCTTCACGGTCAACACCACGAAGAAGCGCACCAATGTTATCACCAGCTTCACCACGATCGAGAAGCTTGCGGAACATTTCAACACCAGTACATGTTGTTTTTGATGTATCACGGATACCAACGATTTCGATCTCGTCACCAACGTTGATCGCGCCACGCTCAACACGACCTGTTACAACAGTACCACGGCCAGAGATTGAGAATACGTCTTCGATTGGCATCAAGAATGGCTGGTCAACAGCGCGCTCAGGAGTTGGGATATACTCATCCACAGCCGCCATAAGCTCTGCAACTTTTTCTTTACCAATGTTATCATCGCGATCTTCAAGCGCTGCCAAAGCAGAACCAGCAACGATAGGAATATCATCACCTGGGTAATCATATTCTGAAAGAAGCTCACGAACTTCCATTTCAACAAGCTCTAGAAGCTCTTCGTCGTCAACTTGGTCAACTTTATTCATGTAAACAACCATGGCCGGGATACCAACCTGGCGGCCAAGCAAGATGTGCTCGCGTGTCTGAGGCATTGGGCCGTCAGCCGCGTTAACAACCAAGATAGCGCCGTCCATTTGCGCCGCGCCCGTGATCATGTTCTTAACATAGTCAGCGTGACCAGGGCAATCGACGTGGGCGTAGTGACGGGCATCCGTCTCATACTCAACGTGCGCTGTTGAAATCGTGATACCACGCGCTTTTTCTTCCGGCGCGCCGTCAATCTGATCATAAGCTTGGAAATCACCGAAATACTTCGTGATCGCCGCCGTCAGCGTCGTCTTACCATGGTCAACGTGACCGATTGTGCCGATGTTCGCGTGCGGCTTAGTCCGCTCAAACTTTGCTTTTGCCATTACAGCTCTCCATTATTTTGCCCCGACACATTCAAGGCGGAGTTAAATCTTAAATTCTTAGAATGCGCGCCCGAAGGACACACATTTATTAATTTTCAGCTATGCGCCGCCCTGCTTGCTAATGACTTCATCCATAACGGCCTGCGGTGTTGAGGCATAATGATCGAATGTCATTGTAAACTGCGCGCGCCCTTGTGTTGAGGAGCGCAAGTCATTGACATAACCAAACATGTTTGCAAGTGGCACCATCGCATTCACAACAACAGCGTTTCCGCGCATTTGCTGACCAGAAATCAAGCCGCGGCGTGAGCTCAAGTCACCAATAACGGACCCAAGATACTCATCAGGCGTAATGACTTCGACTTTCATCATTGGCTCAAGGAGCTTGACCTTGCCCTCTGATTTAATCTGGCGGAATGCAGCACGCGCTGCAATTTCAAACGCCATAACAGAAGAGTCAACATCGTGATAAGCACCGTCATAAAGCTCGGCACGGAAGTCGATTACAGGGAAGCCCGCAAGCAAGCCTGTTTCTGCCATTGTGCGAATACCTTTTTCAACACCCGGGATATATTCCTTGGGCACAGAACCCCCAACGATGGTTGATTCGAACTGAATACCTTCACCTGGCTCAAGTGGGATAAATTTGATTTTCACGCGGCCAAACTGACCTGAACCACCTGATTGCTTTTTGTGCGTATAGTCGATGTCAACTTCACGCGCGAGCGCCTCGCGGTAGGCCACTTGTGGCTGACCAATGTTCGCTTCAACGCCAAATTCACGCTTAAGACGGTCCACAAGGATATCCAAGTGAAGCTCGCCCATACCCGCCATGATTGTTTGGCCAGATTCGTGGTCAGTCGTAACGCGGAAAGACGGGTCTTCCGCAGCAAGACGCTGAAGGCCAACGCCAAGCTTTTCTTGGTCAGATTTTGTCTTAGGCTCCACTGCGATTTCAATCACAGGCTCAGGGAACTCCATGCGCTCAAGAATAACGGGATTATTTACATCACAAAGTGTGTCGCCCGTTGTCGTGCCCTTAAGACCGGCAACAGCAATAATATCACCAGCATAAGCCTCTTGGATATCCTCACGATCATTGGAGTGCATCATCATCATGCGGCCAACGCGCTCTTTCTTCTCCTTAACAGAGTTGAGAAGCGTGACACCCGTCTCAAGCTTACCAGAATAGATACGGCAGAACGTCAGCGTACCCACGAATTTGTCGTTCATGATTTTAAAGGCAAGCATTGAGAGCGGCACATCATCAGACGCTGGACGCGTCGTCTCTTCACCAGTCTTCGCATCAACACCTTTAATCGCTGCAATATCGAGCGGGCTTGGAAGATACGCCACAACAGCATCAAGCAGGGGCTGAACACCCTTGTTCTTGAACGCCGTACCGCAGAACACAGGCACAACCTTGTTGGCAATCGTTGCCGCGCGAACGAGACGTACGATTGTCTCCTCATCCGGCATAACGCCGTCAAAGTAGGCCTCCATAACCGTATCATCCATATCAGCGACAGCCTCGATAAGGGCATTGCGATACTCAGCGACTTTCTCCTTCATGTCTTCAGGAACATCGACGGTTTCGTATTTTGCACCAAGATCCGCATCTGTTTCCCAGATGTAAGCCTTGTTTTTCACGAGATCGACCATGCCTTTGAAATTGTCTTCCGACCCAATAGGCAACTGCATCTCAAGAGCATTACCACCAAGGCGGTCTTTAACAGACTGAACAGAGGCGTAGAAATCCGCGCCAATTTTGTCCATTTTATTGATAAAGATCATGCGCGGAACACTGTACTTGTCAGCTTGACGCCAAACAGTCTCTGTTTGCGGCTCAACACCTGCGTTAGCATCCAACAAGGCAACCGCGCCATCAAGCACACGCAGAGAGCGCTCAACTTCAATGGTGAAGTCAACGTGACCAGGCGTATCAATGATGTTCAGGCGTTTACCCGCCCAAAAACAAGTCGTCGCAGCCGACGTGATAGTGATACCGCGCTCTTGCTCCTGCTCCATCCAATCCATAGTCGCCGCACCGTCATGCACTTCAGCAATCTTGTGGTTCTTACCAGTGTAATAGAGAATCCGCTCCGTGCAGGTTGTTTTACCCGCATCGATGTGCGCCATAATACCGAAGTTACGGTAGTCTTTAAGTTCGTAATCGCGTGCCATAATAAATGCTCGTTTTTAAAATTTCTACCAGCGGTAGTGCGAGAATGCGCGGTTGGCTTCAGCCATACGGTGCGTGTCTTCGCGCTTCTTCACGGCCGAGCCACGGTTGTTGGACGCATCAAGAAGCTCACCTGCGAGACGCTCGCGCATTGTGTTCTCATTGCGTGAACGAGACGCCGAGACAAGCCAGCGAATTGCAAGTGCTTGACGGCGCTCGACGCGGACTTCGACCGGGACCTGATACGTCGCACCACCAACGCGGCGTGAACGAACCTCAACAGATGGCTTAATGTTTTCAAGCGCATCGTGGAACACACGAATAGGCTCTGTCTTGGCTTTGTCTTCGACAATATCCATTGCGCCATAGACGATTTTCTCGGCTGTGGACTTTTTACCATCAAGCATGATGGCGTTCATGAACTTGGCAAGCACCAAGTCGTTATATTTAGCATCGGGAAGAATAACCCGTTTTTCTGCGCGGTGACGACGTGACATATCTGACCCCTACTTCGGACGCTTAGCGCCGTATTTCGAACGGCGTTGCTTACGGTCTTTAACGCCCTGAGTATCAAGGACGCCGCGAAGGACGTGATAACGCACGCCCGGCAAATCTTTTACACGGCCGCCACGAATAAGAACAACGGAGTGTTCCTGAAGGTTGTGACCCTCACCTGGGATGTATGAGAGAACCTCAAAACCGTTTGTTAGGCGAACCTTCGCCACTTTACGAAGGGCCGAGTTCGGCTTCTTCGGTGTTGTTGTATAAACGCGCGTACACACGCCCCGCTTTTGAGGGCACGCCTCGAGAGCCGGCACTTTATTACGCTTACGCTTATCCTGCCGTGGTTTACGGATCAGCTGATTGATTGTTGGCATATCAAACCTTTATTTGCGTTCGCATCCCATGATTGGGTTGGATGAACGCTCTTCCTGCACAAATAGCAAACGCCCCCACAATCAAGCTCTTTCGAGCCTCACTACGGGTCATTTGCAACAAAACCGCTCCATTCGCCCCCGATATTTTGGGCACGCTTTTCGCGAAAATTGAAACTTTCCACCTTAAAGGAGGTTTCTACAGCAGTCTGTAGACAGCACCTTCATCAGCTTTCGCAGCGTATAGGTGGGGATTCTCGCCACGTCAACAGGGGTAAAGGGCTTTTTTGCCTTGAATCGGCGCCGCCAGAAACGGCCCCTTAAAATAGGACACTTTTGCGCTATTTAGCCGGACAAGGCCGGCTTTATCGCCGCCCCGCTTCCGCAGCTTCCATGACGCGAAGCAGATTGCCGCCCCAAATTTTGGCAATATCAGCCTCGGAATAACCTCTGCGTTCAAGCTCGTCCGTTACAGCTGGCGTCTTGGACGCATCCTCCCACCCGACGATGCCGCCGCCGCCGTCAAAATCGGACGCGATGCCGACATGGTCAATTCCCATAACTTTTACTGCATAGTCAATATGATCAACAAAATCAGCGACGCTGGCCGCGGGCGCAATATCTGCCATTGGCGCAAGGCGCTTACGATACAGCCCTGCCGTCACGTCATCCATCGCGTAAAGCTTTGCGTCAGTTTCCAGCCCCATCTGCTCGCGCACAGACATTCGGAAAGCCTCCTGTTCCGGCGTGAGCGCTTTCACATAGGCCCCAAGCGCAACCAGTTGTACGACGCCGCCATTGGCTTTAATCGCCAAGAGCTGCTCATCATCTAAATTACGGGCGGATTCAGCCACGCCCATAACGCCGCTGTGGCTCGCGATCACAGGCACGCGCGAAAGCTTCACGGCCTGCATCATGGTCTGCTTTCCTGCATGAGAAACATCGACCATCACACCGACATCATTAAGTTTGCGCACGAGTCGCTCGCCAAGCTTTGAGAGCCCGCCATGCAGGCTCTCTGTTTCGCCCCACTGAATTTTCGGATTAGAGCTGTCGCCAAATTGGTTGTGCCCCATGTGCGTAAGGCCCATATAACGAACGCCGCGCCGCGCCCAAAGCTCGACCTTGGATAAATCAGGGCCGAGCGGAAAGGCGTTCTCCATACCAATCAGCACAGCGCGCTTACCGGCCTTAACGGCCTCTCTTACCTCGTCAGCAGTTATACAAAGGGTGACTTGCTCAGGGTATTCAATAAGGAGCTTTTGGATGGCGCGAAACCGCGTCTCGGCAATTTTGTTCGCCGCCTGATAATCCACCGATAAAGGCGTGCTGAGGCTAAACTGTGTTTGCGGTGTATAAATAATGAAAAAGGCTGCATCCAGACCGCCCTCCACCATTTTAGGCAGATCAACCTGCTGCTCAGTTTGGAAACCCGGATCAACGTTTTTCATATAATCAAGTGGAATATCGACATGAGTGTCCAGCGTTAGTGTGCGCTCATGCAAAGTCTGTGGCCCCAGCTCTTTGGCGGGATTGCGCGACTGAGTTGGCTCGCAGGCCGACGCGCCAAAGGCCATAATAACCGCCGAGGTAAGAATAAAATTGCGGCGCAAAACTGCCATAGCGTCTCCTTTGCTTTAAGATAACCACGCCCCGCCAAACAGCAAGCCCGAAACACTATGAGAGTAAGCTTATTCGTGAAAGCAGTACTGCAAATTTTGATTGACGCAATTCATTTGTTCCTGTTATGTTCTGTTTATAGGAATAGCATGTGGAACGGACAACGCAATCCATATCCCGCTTAGACGAGAGGCGAAAATGACGAAACAATATTTAAGTGTATCTTATGAAGACCGCGATCTTGCAAAGCGCCTCGGCGCGCGCTGGGACCCCTCTGTGCGAAAATGGTATTGCACCAAAGGAAGCGCATTAGCCAAAATTTTCGCGTGGAGGGCAGCGCCCAAATCAGGCGCTTACAAAGCGACCGCGCCAGAGACGCAGAGGCCTAACTCACAGACAAATGCCTCACAGATTAGTTCTCGGCAGACTCATATCGCGCAGAACCAGAACTTCGAGCTTCAACTCGTAGGATAATACCAGCCGCTGATCAGCCTATATCTTTTGCGTTTTTAGCGCCCAATAATTCAATAGCCCACGCAAAAAGCGCGCCCCTCTCGGAGCGCGCTTTCTTTATTAATCTAGAGACTAGGCTCTAGTTATTCATCATCATACCACCTGTTTCAGAAAGCTTGATAAGCACTTCTGTACGGCGGTTTAGCGGCTCTTTAACGCCGTCACCACGGTCGATAACATTTTCCGTTTCGCCGCGACCTGCAGATGTGATAATCGCAGGGTTTACGCCGTCACGGATAAGCTCGTTACGGGCATCTGATGCGCGCTTCTCTGAGAGAACCTGGTTGTAAGACGCTGAACCAGAGGTATCAGTGTGACCCACAACTGTGATGCTTTCAACGTTACAGAATTGACCTACATCGAGAATACGGTCGATTTTTGACTGCGTCTCAGCTGAGCGGCCTTTGTCAAATTCATAGTAGATTGTTTCAGAACGATATTCCTGACCACAAAGCTCAGCAACGCTCATATTAGAGCGCGTAACAGGCTCCACAATTTGTGCTGGACACTGAGACGCGTCGTTTACAAGCGAGCCATCCCAACAAGCAACAGTCTGCTGCACTGGACACTGGCTAACGTCAGAGACGATGCTACCGTCCCAGCATTGTACTTCTTGAATGGGTTGCGGCTCTGGCGGGCAATCCGCAAGATCAAGCTTCATACAGCCATTCCAGCATTTATAGCCGAGTGGCGCGCTCGCAGATGAAACCATACTAACCGCCTTAGAGGCAGACATGTCCGCGCCTTTAGTGGCCATAGTTGAGCAAGCAGAGAGAGACAAAACGCTCGCCGCCATGATAAGTTTAGTTAGGGTTCTCGTAGCAGACATTAAGTCCTCCAAAATAATTTTCCTGCCCCCGCAGGAATGGCTGTCTCTTCCACATGAGACTGGAGCCGCAAAATCATTTTGCGGCTTTCACCTTTGTTGTTAACTCCAAAGTAGATGAATAATGCCTTAACGAGTCCTTAATGGCAAGGCTTTCGCGTCAGAGCTGTCCCATTTTACGACATATTACTGATATTATCGCCTCAGCTTACTGATATTATCGCCTCAGCTGCGCGCTAGACTAGACAAAGTTATTCGTATGCGTAATAAATGGACAATTAAGGAGAGAATATGGCAATTGCTCGCCCAGTAGACCGGCGCTTATTTTTCATGCTTGACCGCGCCCACACCCAGCTATCCAAAGCGGCTGACGCGCATCTATCAGCGCGCAGTCATGTTGGTACGTCTCAAGCGGCTGTCCTTATCTACCTTGGCTATCACGATAATTGCCGGCTCACTGAGCTAGCGGACGGCGTTGGCCGCAATAATTCCGCCATAACAGGATTAGTGTCGCGTATGGAGGAAGCGGGCCTCGTCACGCGCGGCAAAAGCAGTGAGGACGCCCGCACGAAAACCGTTTCGCTTACCGGCACGGGGTGGACAGTCAGAGAGTCAGTGATGAACGACTTCCGTCTATTTAACGAAAAACTAGTCAAAGGCCTAAACGAGTCGGAAATTGATGCTGTTATGAAATTCTTGGCGCTATCAGTGTCCAATGTGGGCGGGTAATGGCCAGTTCAAAACGCAGAGCAAAAACGCCAACATTATATGTTGATATTGTTTCGGATATTGTCTGCCCGTGGTGCTGGCTAGGCGCAGCCTATTTTCACAAAGCCGCAAAGCAATACAAGGGTAAAGTCGAGCTGAACTGGCGTCCCTATATGCTCGACCCCTCCGTGCCGCCCGAAGGCGTACCATATCGCGAATATATGAAAAACAAATTTGGCGAGGCAGGCCCGGACAGCCGCTGGACGGCCATGAAAGATCATTTAGAATCTGCGGGGCCAGAGGTTGGCATAACATTTAATTTTGGCGCAATAGCGGTGCGCCCCAATACCCTGGGCGCTCACCGCCTGATACGCTGGGCGCAAGGCCAAGGAAAAGCCGATGCCATGGCAGAGGCCTTATTCAGAGCCGTGTTTACCGACACTGTCGACATAGGCCGCCCCGAGACACTGGCAAAACTTGCGGGACAGGTTGGGCTCGATAGCGCCTTGGTAAGCGAGCTGCTCGAAAGCGATAAAGATAGTTTGGCCGTTCAAAATGAGATACTGCACTTTCGCAGCCTCGGCGTTTCTGGCGTACCAACCTTCATTTATAATGGACAATTTGCGGTACAAGGGGCACAGCCTGTTGACACACATCTAAAGGCCTTTGCGCAAGCTGCGATGAACCCCGTAGACTAAGACCGAAATGCGCAAAACAAGAGAGAGACCCTATGACCCTGTTTGAAATCGTCGCGCTATATGCGGCTATTAATCTTATACTTGCACCGCTACTTATGCTACGCGTAGGAAAAGTTCGCATTGGCAAAAAAGTCAATCTGGGGGACGGCGGAGATCCAGACCTACTCTCGCGTATTCGCGCACATGGTAATTTTGCAGAAAATGCCCCCCTCTTGCTCATTGGCCTTCTCTGCCTCGCAAGTCTCTCCGTGCTCCCGATTGTACTGCATGTCTTTGGTGCCACCTTTACTCTGGGACGTATATTCCACGCCTTGGGAATGTCAGGCGCTTTTAAACAAGGCCGATTGGTCGGCACGTTGGCAACACTCCTGTCCTATTTGGGCATGGCAATTACGCTCCTTTATATGATTGTAGCGCGCTAAGATGGGGGTACAATCAAACAAAGCCGACGCGCCAGTTTCTGAAACGGACCTCGCGCCGATTCTTAATGAGCTTCTGGCCCGCGCGAAATTTCACGGCGCGGAAGACGCTGACGCGATTGCAACGCATGGCCGATCTCTGTCTGTGGCTGTGAGAGACCGCGCGCTTGAGGATGTCGACAATAGTGAAGGCAAGGATATAGGTCTTCGCGTTATCATCGGCCAACGTCAGGCCTGCGTCTCAAGTTCGGATGTATCAAGCCTGTCAATTGACAAACTCGCCGAGCGCGCCGTAGCGATGGCGAGGCTTGCTCCCGAAGACCCCTACTGCGGCCTTGCGCCAGTGGCGCTGCTGCAAACCCGAAAACCTGACCTCGAGCTTTTTGACACCGCCGTCATGACGCCCGCGAAACTTAAAGCCCGCGCCTTGGAGATAGAGGCGGCCACCGCATCTGTTGAGGGCGTGAGCCGCGCCGAGGGCAGTTCTGCGAGTTGGTCAAGCTCGGCCATTTATTTCAAGACAAGTCACGGATTTGAAGGCGGCTGGCGCAGTTCTCGTCACGGCCTATCAGGCGTTGCCATTGCCGAGAAAGACGGAGGCATGGAGCGTGATTACGCTTATGAAGGCGCGCGCTGGTTCAATGATTTGCCAAGCCCCGAGTCCATAGGCCTCGAAGCAGGTTCCCGCGTTGTTGCCCGCATGGGCGCAGCACAAATGAAATCTGGCGCAATGCCTGTTATCTTTGACCGCCGCGTCGCCAATTCACTGGTTGCGGCCATATTTGGCGCTATTTCGGGCGCGTCAATCGCTCGCGGGACATCGTTTTTGAAAGACAAAATGGGTAAGCAAATTTTCGCGCCTGGCATTAATATTATTGATGACCCCTTGATCGTGCGCGGACATGGGTCGCGTCCCTGGGACGGCGAAGGCGTTGCAACCCAGCGTCATGACATTATTAAGGATGGCAAACTCATGACATGGCTTTTGAACTGCGCCACAGCGAAACAGCTCGGGCTCAAGACAACAGGACATGCCATGCGCGGTATTGGCGGCCCGCCGGGCCTCTCCTCTACTAATAGCTGGCTCGAAGCCGGCGCGCTCACCCCGCAAGCGCTTTATAAGGAAATGGGCAATGGGCTGTTGATTTCAGAAATGTTTGGTCCCTCGCTTAACAATAACACAGGCGACTATTCGGTGGGCGTTGCTGGTTTTGAAATTAAGAATGGAGAACGCGGGGTGCCCGTCAACGAAATTACAATCGCTGGCAATCTTCTCGAAATGTATAGCAGTCTTATTGCCGCCGATGACCTTAAATTTGACGGTAGCAAATGCTCTCCCAGTGTTCTTGTCGAAGGGCTCACCCTTGCCGGAAGCTAGTAATATTTGCCTCCCCTTTGCGGATGATCTTGCCATTCTAGAAACCGCCGTACGCGCGGCAGGCGAGATCGCGCGCAAAGCTTTTCATGATAACGACTCGAAGGTCTGGGACAAAGTAGAGAACCACCCCGTCACAGATGCCGATATTGCCGTGAATGAATACCTCTCAAGCGTCTTGCGCCCCCTTCGACCTGACTATGGATGGCTGTCGGAGGAAACCAAAGACGATCATTCACGCCACGCCTGTCCGCGCACATTTGTTGTCGACCCCATTGACGGAACGCGCGCCTTTATTGACCGTTCGCCCAATTTTGCCGTGTCAGTCGCCATCATTGAAAACGGCGCGTCAATCGCCGGAGCGCTTTACAATCCTCTCGCAGATGAAATGTTTACTGCATTTAAGGGAGGCGGCGCGCAGCTAAATGGCGAAGCCATAAAGCCCACAGATCGCGCCGTTCTTGAAGGGTGCCATATGGTTGGCTATCCGCGCAAATTTCGCCGTCTTGGCTGGCCTGATATGAATGTATCCGTGGCCAATTCCATGGCCTACCGCATTGCCCTTGTAGCCTGCGGCAAAGCCGACGCGACTGTTGCCTTTACGCCTAAATCCGATTGGGATTTGGCCGCTGCCGAACTTATCGCGACCGAGGCCGGCGCAATGATTACGGACCTTCGCGGCAAAGCCTTTCGCTATAATGCAAAAAGCACATCAGAGCTCGGCGTTATTTGTGCTGGCCCTACGCTCATGCCTTTGATAAGTAAACGCGTGAAAAAGCTGGTGGAAGACGCGGAAAAGTCCGACAATCCATCACGAGATTTTGCCTATATTGGAACCCGCCGGAGCGACAGAATGACAGACCACAAATCAAATCCAAACCAATTGCTTCACATCGTTTTTGGCGGTGAACTTATTGACCCCATTAAAACTGAATTTATTGACTTATCCAAAATGGATTTCGTTGGCGCTTATCCAAATTTCGAGCAAGCCCATGCCGCTTGGAAAGGCGCCGCGCAGCGCACGGTGGATAACGCCCATATGCGTTACTTTATCCTGCATGCACATGAACTGATTGATCCAGACAGCGACGGATTCATTGGCTAAGCCTGCCCCTCTTACTGAAAAGGCCGCACTGACCGACCGCCAAATTATTCGCCGCCTTTGGCGAGATTACATTTGGCCGCAAAAATCACGACTATTCATCGCCGTATTTTTTATGTTGCTTCTGGCGGCCGCAACGGCGGGCTACGGCATTGTTGTCGGCTATATTGTTGACCAAGCCAATGCTTTGACTGGAGGCGGCGCTGGTTCAGGTGATAGTCTGACGCGCGCGAGACGCTATGCAAAAATTGTTTTGCCCGTGCTGCTCAGTATTACGCTAATCTCCGGCGTAGCCAATTACGCCCAGCGTATCCTTGCCAATGCTGTTGCGCTAAACGCCGTTGGCGATTTGCAAAAACAAATGTTTAGCGCCGCGCACCGCGCCGATTACGCGAGTTTCGCGCGCGAACCCTTGGGAAATCTGATCTCCAAATTTACCAATGATGTTACGGTCCTATCGGGCGCGCTCGTACGGGCGCTTTCCAATATTGTCAAAGATGTTCTCACCATCGTCTTTGTGCTTGGCATGATGCTGTGGAGCAATTGGCAGCTCACCCTGCTGATCGGCGTGCTTTACCCCCTCGCCGCTTGGCCGATAATTGTGATTTCAAAACGTCTGCGCGGGGATGCAAATGGCGTTCAAGAACATATCGGCACAATCACAAGCGAGCTAAAAGAAAGCCTCGGCGGCGCGCGTATGGTGCGCGCCTACGGCCTTGAGGCGCGCGAGACGGAGCGCCTAGACGCCAGCTTTAATGAACGCATCCGCCGTTACCTTAAGCTTGTCACAGAGCAAGCGCGTGTGGACCCTATTCTGGAGGTTATGGGCGGGCTGGCTATTGCCGGTATTGTTATTTTTGGCGTCTATCAAGTCAGCGCAGGCACGACCACGGCGGGCTCTATTGCGGCTATTCTGACATGGGTGCTCATATTGTCGCCCCGCATACGCGCACTCGGTACGCTCAATAATGTTGTTCAAGAGGGACTCTCGGCACTCTCGCGTATTTTCGCGGTAATTGACGAGACACCGACGATTATAGACACGCCCAACGCCGTGCCCCTTACCGACCCGCGCGGCGAGATTGACATTACGGACGCAATGTTTTCCTATGAAGATGGTACACAAGCCTTGCACGGTATTTCCTTGACCGCCAAGGCTGGCGAAACAGTCGCCCTTGTCGGGCCCTCGGGCGGGGGTAAATCTACAGTTATGAACCTTATAGCTCGGCTTTACGACGTGACCGGCGGCAGCGTTAAAATTGACGGACAGGACGTCAGGTATGTGACGCTGTCAAGTCTGCGCCAGAGCATGGCATTAGTCAGCCAAGGCGTGACACTCTTTAACGATACGGTCGCCGCCAATATTGGTTTCGGCGACCTCTCCGCCAGCCGTGAAAATATTATAGAGGCCGCCCAATCCGCCGACGCCCACAGCTTTATCAGCACCCTGCCCAATGGCTATGATACCATGATTGGCGAGGAGGGCGGCACATTATCTGGCGGGCAAAGACAGCGCCTCGCCATCGCGCGCGCCATATTACGCGACGCGCCAATCCTGCTACTCGATGAAGCGACCTCTGCACTGGACACAGAATCAGAGTCCAAGGTGCAAGCCGCACTAGAGCGTCTTTCCCATGGCCGTACGACCATTGTCATTGCGCACCGCCTCTCGACAGTCACCAAAGCGGATAAGATTTACGTGCTAGATGCGGGACAAATTGTGGAAAGCGGCACGCATAAGCAGCTCTTGAAAAAACGCGGCGGTATTTACGCTAAGCTGCACAAATTGCAGCTGAATTAATCTACAATCCTAAAATTAAACTCGGGCTGCCCCGCTTCGATGGGCGCTTCTTTGGGAAGGTAACAGGTGACGTGTGTGCCTTGGCCTTCTTCGGACTCAAGCTCTACCCACCCGCCATGCGCTTCGATAAAACGCTGCACAAGCGCGAGGCCTAGGCCTGTACCGCCACGAGAGCTGCGGAAACTTTCAAACACTTGAGGCTGTCTTTCAGACGGAATACCCACCCCGTCATCTTTCACATAAATACTGACGCCGCCGCCTTCGGCTTTGATTGCGCCCAAAATAATTTGTCCTCCAGGTTTTGTGAACCGAAGCGCA
>CAKZTE010000079.1 GCA_937923115.1 uncultured Caulobacterales bacterium
AATCGTCACGGAATCCTCGTCCATAGACACATTCGCGCCCGCCTGCGCGATTAGCGGCCATAAAGCCCCAAGATGATCGTGGCGGATATTGGTCAGCTTGACTTTGCCGCCCGCTGTCGCAGCGGCAAGAGCATATGTCCCAGCTTCAATACGGTCAGGCACAACGGCGTAATTTACGCCTGATAGTTTCGAGACGCCAATAATTGTGACCTCGGACCGCCCTGCCCCAACAATTTTCGCGCCCATCGCATTAAGGCAATTCGCCAGATCGATGATTTCGGGCTCTCGGGCCGCGTTGTTACTTACGGTGGTTCCCTTCGCGAGAACCGCAGCAAGCATGATGTGCTCTGTCGCGCCGACGCTAATAAATGGGAATGTAATTTCTGCCCCCTTAAGGCCGCCCTTCGCTGCGGCAACGACATAGCCATCTTCAAGTTTTATTATCGCGCCAAGGGCTTCCATTGCCTTAAGGTGTAAATCCACGGGGCGTGCACCAATCGCGCAGCCGCCCGGTAGCGAGACACGCGCCTTATGTTCGCGCGCCAAAGTTGGGCCAAGAACATTAAAGGTCGCCCGCATTTTACGCACAAGATCATAGGGCGCTTCGGTAGAGGTTAGCTCTTTGGCGTGAAAACTCATCGTCGCGCCGGAACCTTCTTCAACCTCAACGCCCATATGCGTCAGAAGCTGACCCATTGACCGTGTATCGCGCAGACGCGGCATGTTGGTGAGCGTTACGGGCTCACTCGTTAGCAGGCATACAGCCATCAGTTTTATCGCCGAGTTCTTTGCGCCGCTTATGGCAATTTCGCCGTTTAGCGGGTGGCCGCCTTGTATTACAATTTTGTCCATGATTTTTCCTTTGCCTGTGGCGTGATATATTCGCGCCAGTGAGCAGAATCGGTGCGGCTTTTCTGTGGCTGTCTTAGGGCATTACGGGGCTGATGACTACGCAGCGTTAGGTTTTGTGTCACTCAGCCTATTTTTGTGCGGCTTTACGCGCGGCGGCCTTACGCTTCTTCAAGTTCTCACGCATCGTTGCTGCCAAACGCACCTCACGTTTCTGCGCTTGTGTAAGTTTCTCGGCTTTAGGTTTTTTCACTTCAGTCATTTCATTCGTTTAATCTAAACTAGCGCCCATTTCCAGTCACATCATAGGCATAGAACTTGTCAAGACGCTTGCGTATTATTGACGGCGCATAACTACCAGCTAGCCACATCGGACCGTAAGTCATAATTTGGCCAATAGTCGTGGATTTATGGAATGTTTTCATATTTGACCGCGAGGCCGCCTGCACCATTGAGGCGCGCGGCTTTCTCTGGGCCTCGTAACTTTTGAAGGCGTGAGCGACGGTTTCATCCTGCGCTAACGCTTGCGCTAAGATCCACGCATCCTCAACGGCCATGGCCGCGCCTTGCGCCATAAACGGTAGCATGGGGTGAACGCTATCGCCCAATAATACCGCGCGCCCACGATACCAGCTCTCAAACGGGGCGCGGTCATAGAGCCCCCATTGGTACAAGCTCTCCGCCGAAACGGCCTTTAAAACGTCTGAAATATAAGGGGCCCAACCTTTGAAATCCTCTCGCGCTTTCGCAATTTCGCCTCG
Organism: uncultured Caulobacterales bacterium; assembly: GCA_937923115.1. Taxonomy (GTDB): domain Bacteria; phylum Pseudomonadota; class Alphaproteobacteria; order Caulobacterales; family Maricaulaceae; genus Fretibacter. The sequence goes on from CAKZTE010000079.1 coordinate 1,611, forward strand.
CGCCTTCCATCCCTCCTCCAGCGGATCATCCCGTTCGACAACACCCACAAAGTTTACAAGACTTCCGCCGCGCAAGGGATAAGTCACCGCATGTTTGCCTCTGCCAAACCAAGCGCAGGACGTAGCCTTTAGCGGCATAGACAGCGCGCTGGACGGAACAGTTGCGCGCCAAGCCACATTGCCAGTAAAGCGCGGCTTATCTGGGCCAAACATTTGTTCTCTTACAGCGGAATGAATGCCGTCGGCGCCAATTAGCACATCTCCGGATACAGTACTTCCGTCAATAAATACCGCCGTCACAGACTCGGTATCGCTTATATAAGACTTAACATTATGATTTAAATTCAATGCTTTAGGAGACTTTTTTAACAGAGCCGTTTTCAATATCTCAATGTAATCAGCCCGGTGAATATTAAGATATTCGCCCCCCCAACGGCTTTCATCAACTGGCACTGAAAATATTTTTCGGCCATCTGCACCAAGACGTGTTTCAAGCGCGGCCGGCGCATAAGCAGCCGCCTTGAGCAGCTCCGTTAAGCCCAGCCTTGCAAAAACCTTCATTGCATTTGGCGGCAATTGAATTCCCGCTCCGACTTCTCCTAGCTCGCTGGCCCGTTCAAAAACTTGGACATCCATGCCGCGCTGAAGACAGCACAAGGCCGCCGTCAGGCCGCCAATACCCGCACCCGCAATTAGAACCTTCATTAGGCCGCTGGCGCGCCGCGTCTGCGGGCTGCACGGTCTGCCGAGCGCGAACTACGGCGGCCAGATTTCGCGTCCCCAGATGTGGCGCTTGCCGTTGGAAATTTCATCGCGTCAACGAAATAGTCCTGAAACTTTGGCTCGAGCGCTGTTTCCATTTTTTCGATTGTTTTAACGGCGCGAATGATTTTAGCGCGCTCACTCACATTGAGCAAAGCCATCGCGGCGCCCATACCTGCCGCGTTCCCGATTGACCTAATTTTTTCCGGCGAAGCCATAGGGATAATTCCAATGTCAGAGACATATTTCGGATCAAGGTGCGTCCCAAACGCGCCCGCCAGAAGCACCTCATCGAACGCGCTGCAATCAAGGCTTTCGGCCAAGAGCTGCGCGCCCGCAAACAAGGCAGCTTTCGCCAGCTGCACCGCACGAATGTCGGTTTGTTTTATTTTGATAGACGCCTCACCCTTTTCAATAAGGCTGAACACCCAGACATTGCCTTCTTGAGTGAATTTATGCGGAGCGAATTCAGGTTTAAATAGGCCGCTTTGGTCAATCAAACCTGCATTTGCGAGCTCCACCATAACTTCAAAAATTCCAGAGCCGCAAATGCCCGCGATGGTATGGTCATTTGCGCTGCCGTCAACATCAGATATCCATTCGTCATGGCCAATAATTTTAACGCGCGTATCTTTGGTCACAGGGTCAATACGGAGCCGCTCAATCGCGCCAAGTGTTGCCCGCACGCCTGAGCTTATCTCGGCCCCTTCCAGCGCGGGTCCAGTAGGCGATGACGCCGCGGCAATTTTGCCGTTGTGCGAAAGCACAATCTCAGCATTCGTCCCAATATCAACAAGCAGCACAGAGCGATTTTCCATATCCTGCATTTGTGTCAAGAAAGCCGCAGACGTATCCGCGCCAACATGGCCGCCAATCAATGGGAAAAGCGAGACTTGCGCCGCATCTGTCAGCCCCAAATCTAGCTTATTAGCCGGGACATCTATCCAGTCTTTGACCGCCAATGTAAACGGCGCGAGACCAAGCTCAACGGGATTGGCCCCAATGAACAGATGGTGCATAATGGGATTACCGACACAAATGATATCCAGCATCTGATAAGCCTGTATTTCGAGCGTCTCAAGAGCCCCCGCAAGCATGGCCTTTATTTCTGCGTGAATAGCCGCCGTTAGCTTGTCCTCGCTTCCCTTATTCATCATGATATAGGACACGCGGCTCATGAGGTCCTCGCCGTAGCGGATTTGCGGGTTCATCGTGGCCTTCTCATAAACAGGCTCGCCCGTAATGAGGTTAAAGACATAAAGCGCCACAGAGGTAGAACCGATATCAATGGCTGCGCCGTAAACGTCTTGGCTTTGACCTGCTGCCGCAGGCGGCCAGACATCTATCAAAGTATTGCCGCCACGCACCACGCAAATTACTTCGCGATCATTTTTAGCTAATATACCTTGCAGCGTAATGATGACGCGGTGATCAGCAACGACTGAGATGCCATGCTCATCGGCCAAAGCCGCGATAAGTGCGTCACTGTCGCAAGGATTATCCTCAAGACTCGGGACGGATAATTTGACCATATAGAGCCGCACGTCGGGATTAAGCTCCGTCTCAATCTTTGTGCTGGTCTTGCTGATGGACATTTCGCGTTCGCGAGAGTCGCTCGGCACTTCAATGACGAGATCGCCGCAAATCTTCGCGCGGCACGCAAGACGCCGTGTCTCAGAGAGTTCACCATCATGACGAGCTTTCTTCTCTGTTGGGGACAGCTTTGGTATATTGCCATCGGAAACGCTAACATTGAACTTTGCGAATTCGCCTGGCTCAACCTCAATCTGGCACCGCTTACATAACCCTTTTCCGCCGCAAATGGATTGCATATCCACACCAGAGCGCAGCGCCGCGTCGTAAACAGTTTCGCCCGCCTCGCCCGTTGTTTGGATGCCGCTTGGCATAAAAATGAGTTTATGTGTCGCCATATTTAATACTCGCCTAGCTGCGGCGACGACGTCCACCACCGCGGCCACCCCGCCGGCCACTTTCACCCTCGGCGGGCGCGGGGCGGTAGTGTTTAATCCAATTTGTGCAGTTCGGGTCCACCCCATTAAGAACATCGGCAGCCCGTACGGCAGGGACGAGGCCTTCATCAAGAACATTCACGATGGCGGACGTCATGCCCGCACAGGCTAGCATCGGTAAAAACGCGTTATTAACCGTATGACGATTGGGAAGGCCAAAAGCGACGTTAGACGCGCCGCAAGTTGTATTTACGCCCAGCTCATTTCTTAGTCGTCCCACGAGCTTAAAAACATCCGTGCCGGCGCTGTTGACGGCACCAATTGGCATAACAAGCGGATCAACAACCACGTCTTCAGGCTTGATGCCGTAATCCGACGCGCGGTTCACAATACGCTTGGCGACTTCAAACCGCACATCTGGGTCCTCAGAAATCCCTGTGTCATCATTGGAAATCGCAACAACGGCGCAATCATATTTCGCCACGAGCGGCAGGATACGCTCCATCACTTCTTCTTCAGCCGTGGTTGAATTGAGCAGTGGACGGCCTTTGTAGACCTTCAGTCCCGCTTCAAGCGCGTCCATAATAGAGCTATCAATACACAAAGGCGCATCCGTAAGCCCTTGAATTAACGGAATAACTTCAGACATTATCAGCGGCTCATCCGCGAGGGGAACGCCGACATTGACATCAAGAATTTGCGCGCCAGCCGCGACTTGGGCCAAGGCCTCTTTTTCAACACGCCAATAATTAAACTCGCGTAGCTCTTTTGAAAACAACTTACGGCCCGTTGGATTGATACGCTCACCAATCATTGTGAAAGGCTGATCAAAGCCAATGACGACTTCCTTAGTTGCTGAGGCTAGAATTGTACGGGCCATAATCATTCCTTTGGTAATGGGCGCTGGTCGTGAACGTGCACGTAGCGCGTGACATGTCTGGCTGTGTCTGTCAAAATTGCAGGGGCGGCGCTATCCTAAAACTGCCCCATAAGTATTCACGATAAAGGCCAGAAGAGCGCGCGTTATTGATTATCTGTTTACGCCCAGCAGTGTCTTTGCAATCTCGGCGCTAATCGCCGCGTCCCGGCCATAGCGGTCCGCCTTGATAGCGTCCGCAAACTCTTGATTGAGCGGCGCACCGCCCACCATGACGGGCATATTTTTTAGCATACCGCGTTTCTCAAACTCCTCAATAACAACGCCCATATACGGCATGGTTGTCGTCAAAAGCGCAGACATTCCCAATATGTCAGGATTGTGTTTTTCAACAGCCTCTAGGAACTCCTCAAAAGATGTATTGATACCCAAATCAATAACTTCAAAGCCCGCACCTTCCAGCATCATACCAACAAGGTTCTTACCGATATCGTGAATATCACCTTTGACCGTACCGATGACCATCTTACCTGTGCTCTGCGTATCCTCACTCGCCGCTAGAATTGGTCGCAACAAGTTCATGCCGCCCTTCATCGCATTTGCGGCCTGCAACACTTCGGGTACAAACAAAATACCATCGCGAAAGTCATCGCCCACAAAGCGCATTCCTTCAACAAGGGCATCATTAAGCACCATATTTGCATCCCAGCCCCGTGACAAAAGAAGCTGTGTTCCTTCAGTTACCTCAGGGATCATGCCATCATAAAGATCATCCTGCATCTGCTGCACAAGTTCAGCATCGTCCAAGTCGGCAAGGATAATCTCGTCATTATCAGCGCTCATTTCAATCTCCATAAAAATATAAAGATTTCTTTATATATAAGCTTCACAGATGTCCACTAATTTGGTAGAAAAATTTAGGCTGCGCGCATAAAGCCAAGTAATTAGGCTTGTGAATAAAGCCGCATACGATGGAGATTTCATGTCGGACGATACAGAGGCCCTAATGCTAGAGCCTGAAGACAGCCCTTGTCAGCTCGTTTGTTCCATGGAACGCGAGAGCGGCCTCTGTTTTGGCTGCGGGCGCACGCAGGACGAAATCTCATATTGGACAACAAAGTCGGATGAGGAACGTAAAGCTATACTTTCTGAACTCCCTGCCCGCATGCCGCCGCTTATCGCTATAAGGGAAGAACGCCGCAAACGCCGCCGCGTTAACAAACGCTCACGCGGCGGTAGCCCAAAAGAAAAGTGAGCAAAACAGACCTAAGGGATAGCACCACAAGCCCTCAGTCAAGATTGCATGAAAAAACCTCGGCAGAACGTGCCGAGGTTTTGTTCTCAAATATCCGAGACCTACTGGAAACGGTACTTAAACCGAGCGCCAATAGAGCGCGGCGGCAGGACATTGGTGCGGAAGCGGCGCACATTCGCACCTTCAATTGTCTGATTGTTGAGCGGCGTGTTAGCAGCACTTGTTTCAGAAAAGTCATTGAGAAGGTTATCAATATAGCCCGTAAGTGACCAATTGTCGGCATTGTATCCGACCGCAATGTTGGCCCGGCCATAGCTTGGAAGCGTAAAGCTTCCAGCACGCGCGCCCGTGAACGACAGCACATCACTCTGCCAAGAGTAACCCGCATTAAACATTAGGTCGTCTCCATTCGACAATGGATAAGCATAATCACCGAACACGGAAAATTGAGTCTTTGGGGACCCTGGCAAACGGTCACCATCACGCCCCGCTTCAATTGTCGTACCAAAACCTGGAGGCGTGATAGTCTGAATGAGACCAGGAACATCTGCCGTTAGCTGAGCATCAGTGTAGCTGAAGTTACCGCGTAAATTTAGCTGATCTGAAACGCGCCAGTTACCATCAAGCTCAAACCCTTTTGATGAAGCCGTTTCTGCGTTAACCGTGATTGATGTCCCTGCATTGATTGAAACAGTGTTGACCTGAGGCGAATCCCATTCAACGAAGAAAACAGCACCGTTTAAACGAACAGCGCCATCTAGCCATGTCGTCTTCATCCCAAGCTCATAGTTATTGGTCGTATCAGGGTCAAATCCACGCTCGTCCAATACGGCAATATCTGCAGGGTTATCGCTAAACTGCTGTCCCGCAACAAAAAGGCAAAGACCTTGGTTCTCATCTTGGAATGCGGTGTCGGTGCAGGTCTCACCGCCATTACTCGCGCCGACACGGAAGCCTTGGCTGAACGTCGCATAGGCTGTGTTTCCGCCGCCAAATTTATAGGACGTGTTTACCTTGAAAAGCTCTCCGCTTCTCGATTGGTTCGGCTCCAGGGTGAGCTGGTTTTCAATATCAGATAAAGGATAAGCTTGGAAGCCATCCACTCCACCAAACACATAATCCGCGAGTGGGAAATCCGTAGAATTGGCTGTTTCAAAATCGTAATCATAAAAACGCGCACCGACGGTAACGTCCCAAGCATCGGTTATGTCATAGCCCACTTCACCGAAGATAGCTTTCTCTTCGAGACGTGTTCTGTCCGCTTCAAAATACTCAAGCGCGCCAGATGTTGGAAGTGGCAAACCGAAGTCCTCTATATAACCCGGCGTGAACTCTGATGATAAAGCGTTATACTTATTCTTGTTATAAAACGCACCAACAATCCAGTTCAGGCTGCTTTCGCCTTTGGAGACAAGGCGAAGCTCTTGGTTGAAAGTTTCTGTCTCTTCATCCTCAAATGTGAACGCAGTAAAGGTTGGAAACAGCTCATAAGAATACTCTAGCGAGATAAGAAGGTCAGTTTGGTCACGTTGACCGTTCTCTTTCACGCCGCCAATACCCGTTGCAGATGTAAGCTCCGCAAAGCCAAGATCAGCTACAACTTCAAGGGCAAGAAGATTACTGTCACGTTCGCTCGGTTCCTCAACGCGGCCGCCAAATTCATACTCACCGGACGGTATCGTCGTTGTACGCAGCGAGCTTGTATTTCTGCCTCCGTATTCACCGTTTTGGAAATAATAGGTCAGCGTTGCGTCAAGCGCGTCAATCGGTGCCCAACGCGCAGCAAGGCGGCCAGAGAATGCTTCTTCAGTGTTGGCATCTTTGACAGGACGGAAATTATCCCCTGGATTTGCGAAATCAGCTGGATCAGGATTAGACACGCCAGGTTGACGCACAACATAAGGGTAATCGATGAAGCCTTGGTCAGAAAGATTATCCAATGAACCGCGAATAGCGAAAGTATCAGAAATCGGCGCGTTAAAGGTAAATCCAATATCGGAGCTTATGCCGCCGCCAGACTTGTAGCTATAGGTGTCGGCGCGAAGCTCAAACAGCTGGTCGTCAAATTCGGGCTTATTTGGAATGTAACGGATTGCGCCGCCCAGTGTACCCGCTCCGTAGAGCGTACCCTGCGGTCCTAGCAACACTTCGACGCGCTGCAAATCATTGAGTCGCAGATCAACAAACAAAGGAATTTCGCCAATATAAGTTGCCACTGTTCCGCCGCCGTTTTCTTGACCAAAGCTATTTTGAACGGGCTCAGCATTGAGGCCGCGCACAACGATACGGTTGCCGTCACGGCCGCCTTGGTCTGAAATATTGATGCCGGGAACGAACGCTGCAAGCTCAGACAGATCGCCGAAGCCTTGCTGCTCGATTTGCGCCGCGCCAACGGCTGATATATTCACGGCGATGTCTTGAATAGACTCGGAGCGGCGTGTGGCTGTGACGATAATCTCATCTTCAACCAATTGCGCGTGTGCGGGTGCAGATATTATGGCCATGCCTGTTGGCAGAGCCAAAAGACTGACGGAGAGTTTTAAATGTTGACGAAGTGTAGTTTGAACGGACATTGGAATTCCCTTGCTCTGTATTTTGACGACTCTATTTGGCTATACTGGTAAGTTTAAGGGACTCTATAGAAAATAGGGCTTTGAAAGCAATAAGAGTTTCCCACTATATTTTATTTTGCTGCACGCGCACAAAATTTGATTTTGTCGCCTGTTTTACAGTCGTCCCATATCAGCGCTTTTTGCCATATCAGCGCTTTTTGCCATATCAGTGCTTTATGAGTGAAGCCTTAATGCCTAAGACAGTCGTATGACGCCATTGAACCTGAAAAATGGACTGAGCCGTCTTGCGCAGCAAGACTACAAAGATGTGCATGCAGAGTGTATCGCGGCAATAACTGCTGATGTTACCGCTGCCGTCCCCTATTTCTTACTAGGCGTGATCGCTTTTGAACACAAAAATTTTGGCAAAGCATTGGAGCTATTTGGCAAAGCCGCTGACCTAGGCCCGCAAGAGGCTTATTACCCTGCCTATACTGCTATGACGCTGTCGACATTGCGGCGTTCAAATGAGGCGCGCATTGTAGCAGATACTGCATCGAAACTAGCCCGGAAGGATCCTCATTTGCGCGACATGATTGGCGTCATTTATAGCCGCTGCGGATTTCACGAAAAAGCAGTTCAGCATTTCATGGCCGCCACCGCTGCAAATGATAGAGAACCAAATTACTTTTTTAACCTTGCCGCCTCGCAGCAATTTCTGGGGCGCTTTGAAGAAGCTGAGATGGCTTACAATCAAACCCTGAGGCTAGACACGTCCAACTACCGTGCATGGTCATCTTTGACGTCACTCAAAAAACAAACGCCGCAGCGTAATAATTTAAGCCAGCTTAAAAGGCTCTTTGACGCGCCTGACAACTCCCATGACACAAAATTACATTTGGGGCATGCGATTGCTAAAACCCTAGAAGATTTGGGGCATCATGAGGAAAGCCTAGATTGGTTGCTGCAAGCCAAAGCGGGCAAGCGGGCCGAATTTCCATTTGACCGAGACAGTGCAGCCGCGCTTTTTGAGGCGGCAAAGCGCACGTCAAACGCGCCAAAAACCCAAAACAACACCCCGCAAGATACAACGCCGATATTCATTGTGGGCCTGCCACGCACGGGCACCACGCTTGTTGACCGCATTATATCTTCCCATAGCGCCGTAACCTCAGCTGGAGAGCTAAACGCTTTTGCAGAGCAAATAAAAATATTGGCAGGCACAAAAACACCCTATGTTTTGGATGCCGAAACGCTTAACGCCGCGCCTGTATTGGGCGCAGCAAAAGCGGGACAAGCCTACCTCGCCCAGACCTCCGCGCTGGCCGCTTCCGCGCCTTATATGATTGATAAGATGCCGCTCAATTTTTTCTATGCCGCCCTCATGACAAAGGCTTTCCCAAAGGTGAAAATCATTGCCCTTCGGCGCGGCGCGATGGACAGCTGCCTTTCAAATTTTCGGCAACTCTTCTCGACGCAGTTTTCCTATTACAATTATACGTTTGATCTCGAGGATACCGCCTTCTTTTACCGGCAATTTGATGCGCTGATGGAACATTGGCGGGGCACCCTTCCCTCGGAGCAGTTCATGGAGGTCAGTTATGAAGACATTGTTCACGACCAAGAAAACCAAACGCAAGCTCTTCTGGATTTTTGCGGACTGCCATGGGAAGACGCCTGTATGCGGTTTCACGAAAACACCGCTGCCGTCTCAACCGCTAGCTCCGTACAGGTACGACAGCCACTTTACTCAGGCTCCATTGGCCGTTGGAAAAAATACGGGCAAAAGCTCGACGTTTTGAGGGCCGCACTCGGCCATCTGGCCGATTAAAGGTCTTCTAGGGGAACATAGTCCAAATCGAAACCAAAACAGCGCGGCGCAACGACTTTAAGCGCCTCAGGCGTTCTATAAAAATCAGGACAACCGATTGCGAAAACCGCCACTCTGTGGCCATAGCGTAAGCGCTCGGCGTTAATTGGTGTGCCTGTTTCGTAATCAACGATTACAATCAAGTCTGGCACGCTAGCAATGACTCTTTCGCCCAGCACCGCCAATAAATATTCATTCTTAATACTAATTTTAAGCGGCGTACTCGCACCGTCAAAACGCTCAATCGTGGCTTCTCCGACATCATAACCGCCCACAATGCGCGTGGCTTTATCGATGACCTTTCCTTGAAAAACAAGGCGGCACTGACCGTAAATAGACGGCGCAAAAACGTCCTGAAGCGGACCAATTAACTCTTCGGCTTGCCCTCTGTTTTCTCTAAGCGTGCGCCCGAGTTGTATCGAAAAGCTCAGCGTCTCAGGAATAACAGACCGTTTTAATTCGGCCCCCGTCATTGCGTGCTCCGCCGTCGTAATCATCCCGCCCGCGGCCATAGCAAAGCTACGGATATGCCGCTCATAGACCTCGGTCGTATCCGTTTCAAAAGTCGCAATATTACCCGCGTAATCCATCGCCAGTGCGGGCGTAGGCCGCACCCCGGCAATGGCATAAGACATCATCTGCGCTTCAGGTAATGCCCGGCCCATACCATCACCATCAACAACCGGAATACCTTTACCCGCCGCCGCAACGATTGGGATCAGTGAATTTCCACCGCCAATTTCAAAAGAGGCCACGGCGTCGACTTTTCTTCCAACATGTGCTTCAAAAGCGTCAATGGTTCTAGCCGCCTCGTCGACGGACGGAAGCAGCTCCAGGCTCACAGTGGGCGCGCCAACATTTCCTATTGGCACAACAAAGGCGTCATCTTTTAAATCACGCGGGGCGATGAGCGACACAGGCCCATAAGTTTTTATCGCCTGTTGCGTAATAAGGAGCGGAACATGAGGATCCCCTCCCCCACCAGTCGCTAAAAAAACAGAGCCTAAGGCTAAATCTTTAAGGTGGCTCAAATCTATCTGCTTCATTGCGCAAGGTCCCCAATAACTTTTACTCGGACGCGCGTTGCCCCTTCGTCCATATAGGGCACTGCGGTTTCTTCAATATCCACGGCGCGGATAGTCTCGGGGTCAGCACCCGCCTTGATAGCCCGTTGCGTCGCAGCCTTCGTGACAGATGCAATCGCCTCCCCTCGCGGTATTTCGCGATAGGACAGCATGCGCTCAGTTTCGCCGCCCACCTGAGCAATCGCAGCCCCAATAGCATTAGCAACGTCCGCATTTTCTGGACGGTGAAGTTTTGAGGCCGCTTTTAGACCATCTGTGACAAGCACAGCCCCGCCGCCCACGAGAATAACGGGCATATCCTTTCCCCCAGGCTTCATCATCTCAATGTTATCATTGAGCATCTTGTGCATAGTGGCCTTTGCTTGCGCGACAGCGTTGGGATCAAGGTGCGCAACGCTCTCCTTACTCCCAATCTCAGCATGACCACCAGCCACCAGAATGTCTGTCGTCGTGAGGGTCTTACCGCCAAAAACGAGACCCTGGGTTACCAGTTTATGTCCAACGGATTTCGGTCCGATAGTTTTGCCATCCTCAGAGACAAGACTGCCCCCGCCCAAACCAATCGCCAAAATATCTGGCATGCGGAAATTCGTCCTGATACCGCCAATATTGACAACGACATTTGACTCGCGCGGAAAGCCATTTTGAATAACACCAATGTCAGAGGTGGTCCCGCCAATATCGACAACAATCGCATCCTCAAGGCCCGTTAGTTTATAAGCACCGCGCAAGGAGTTCGTCGGCCCTGACGCGAAGGTCAGCGCGGGATAGGCGCGCACAAAATCGGCGCTCATAAGCGTTCCGTCATTTTGGCTAATGAAAGCAGGACAATTTAGCCCTCGTTTCTCCAAGGCTCCTAGAAAAGAGCTCACCACTTTGTCGGCAAATGGCAGAAGCGTCGTATTCATTATTGCGGCGTTCTCTCGCTCCATTAATCCGAGGCGTCCGAAATTGTGCGACAGAGTTATTTTTGCGTCTGGAATGGCGGTAAGAATTTTCTCGGCTAGTAGCGTCTCCGGCGCGCTGTTCATTGGCGAAAACGCCGACGCAATGGCAATGTTTTTAATGCCTTTAGCGGCAATATCGGCAACGGTTTTATTGACTTCATCCTCTCGTATTTCGGCAATCGGCCAACCATTGTAGAGATAGCCGCCATGCAACATGTAAATTTCCGCATCGACCGCCTCGATCATATCTTGCGGCCAATCCACCATCGGTGGCATGCCGCGGCCTGAAGGCAATCCAATGCGAATGATAGCGGCTCTAGAAAGCTCTCGCCGTTCAATTATTGCATTGGTAAATTGGGTTGTCCCAATCATAACTGTTTTTATCGCGCTTTGCGAAACAGCTGATTGTTTCAAAATTTCATCAAGTGCCGCTGTTACACCTGAGATGACATCCGCTGATGTCAGGGCCTTTGTAGCCGCAATGACTTTATCACCGTTCAGAATGACTGCGTCAGTATGCGTGCCGCCAACGTCAATTCCGATTCTCATAGCGTACTTACCTTTTGAGCCTTGCGTTCATTCCACGCCAAAGCCGTATAGAGAACACCCGATAGTATAACAGCATCCATGGCCGCGATATTGGTTAGTGTCGGAATGAGCCCCTCGGACGCGAGCACCGCAAAGACGGCCCCAACAGCCCATGCAGCAAACCCCTTCCAATTCAAGGCGCGGTTATTCTCAAGCGTTCCAATGTGATAGACATCTGGCCTGATAATCAGGGCGTCAATTATCAACACGCCCGCCACAGGGATGAAGATGATAGACAGGTAAAACAGAAAAGTGATGAAACTATCGAGAATATTCATCAAGGCGGCCGCAACCCCAATGACGCCCAGCCCAATCGTCAGCGCCACAGTTTTGAGTTTAGGAAAGGTGGCTTTTGCGCCCAAAACCGCGCTATAAAGATTAAGCGAGTTAAGCACCCAGCTACCCGCTATGACGATAATGAATGCACCTATGCCAAGGTTTAGATCGAGCATAATCTCGAGAATATCTGACTTGCCCGAAGCCGCGCCTGCCAAGGCTGCCGCGCCCATGACTGAAAGTTGCACAACAAAGTAAGATATTATAGCGGTGTAAACGGCCCCGCTCCAATGCCTGACGAAGCGGGTGATATCAGGCAAAATAATGGCGCCAATAATTATGGCACCAACTATAGCCGAGATACCCTCCCCAACCGTAAGGGTTTGAACGGGATCAGTAGCAAATATTTCTGCGACGCTTTGCGCGCTCAGCGCGGATTTGGCTAATAAAAAAGTCACCACCGCCAAAACGGGAACAAGCGCACTCGCCAAAATATTAATCGCCTTGAACCCAATCAAGGTTGTCACCGTCATGCAGAAACTCGCAAATATCGCAAGAGCGGCTGGAGGAAATTCTACATTCCACACATCGCGCCCCAAGCCTGCGACTGCATCCATGAATAAATTTATATTGACGCCAAACCACCCGAGCAGAGAAATCGCAAAAGCAATGTTGACGAAGCCTGCGCCGATATTGCCAAAGGCAATGCGTACAAGCAAATAAGAACTCATCCGAGACTTTGTCCCAATTGCGCCCATGATGGCCCCAATGACCACGATGACAGCCGAGCCCCACAGAAGCGCCCAAACCGTATTCATAGGGTTCAGACCCGCGCCAACCTCTAGGCCAGTGACAAAGGTGGGGAGCGAAAACGCCACCATAGCCCCAACAGCGGCGACACGCGGCCAAGGCACAAGCTGGTCATCTCTTATCGCGACGGCTGCAAATTCATTATTCTCATCCACAGAACATTCCCCTTTTCTGCATAGTACTCACATCCGTGCAGAATTATCTATCGAATACACGTCTAAAAATGGCTAGCAATTTCGTCATTGCAAGCAAATCGAAACTCGCTTTATGATTACATTAAAATGAGGTCCAAATAGCAATGAAGAAAAAGAACTTGAAGCTCGACGCAATCAACAAGAAAATCTTGTCAATTACGCACCTTAATTCCGATATATCTAACCAAGAGCTCGCTGAAAGGGTCGGCCTCTCGCCTAGCGCCTGTTTTCAGCGAATGAAAGCTTTGAAGGAAGCAGGTTACTTTGTAAGCTTTCACACAGACTTGGATCTCGATCGCATGGTGGAGCATGTTCTGGCCTATGTCGAATTCACCCTTGAGAACAATAGCCCCGCTCCGCGCGAAAAGTTTGAAGCCGCAATAGAATCTATTCCAGAATTTATGGACTGTCTGCGTATCACCGGTGACGTGGATTATATTTGTTTTACCTGCTGTTCAAACACCCAGTCGCTGAACACGCTGATCGATGAGCTTAGCGGACGCGAGGCACTTGGTATAAAAGTCGTCAAGACACGCATCATACTGGACCGCGCGAAATGGTATCTTGGCTATCCCTTAGCAAAACTCAAGTGGCTGGAAGATAAATAATGCGACCGTCAGATCATTGCCCCTAGCGCAGCAAGTATCCGATTAAGCGGCTAAACGAAGGACGCCAGCAAATCATCCAATATCGGGTTCGGGAGTTTGCGGTTCATTCTAAGCGCTGCAAAAACTTCGGTGATACCGTCAAGTTTGCACGCTTAGTGAAGCTGTCCTTTAGACAGCTCTACTACCACAACAATTGGCGGTAGGATGGCTAGGCCAATAGTCGCATCATGGCCATGTCATGTACTTCAGCAATTATATTGGGCCAAATTCTCAACCACTGTGGTAAAATATCAATATCATTACGGCAACCACTCTCGGCGGTCGGCAGAATCAACGGCTCCGTAGACAGCAGTCTTCGTAAAGAAATACGTTCAGCTATTCGTGACTTCGTTCCAATCAGGCTGAGCTCTTGGCGATCCAAAACATAGACAGACCAGCTTCTTGCTGAATCGCGTAAAGGCGCTTGATTGACCAACACGACATCAAGACGATACACTTGCAAGAGGTGGCCGCATGAGGCCAAAACAATCAAATGACTCTACCAGAAAATGGTAGGAAGTTGGGGCCCAGGTCACTTCGGATGAGATGCAGGCCGAGAGATCAAAATGACCAACGGTCACGCCCGATTGCGATTTTCCCCTTAGAATAGCAGCGATCCGCAAGCCTACATCTGCCCCTGCCCCTGCCCTTGCCCTTGCCAGAGTTAAAG
>CAKZTE010000080.1 GCA_937923115.1 uncultured Caulobacterales bacterium
TGACGTGAGCGCAGGCCGCATTACGCTCGATGGCATTCCCCTCACCTCGCTTGCGCCACACACGCTGCGCCGCCAATTTGCGATTGTACAGCAAAATACGCCGCTCTTCTCAGGCTCCGCTATGGAAAATATTCGTTATGGCCGTGTGGACGCTAGCGATGCAGAGGTGATTGAGGCTGCGAAGTCTGCTTTCGCTCATGACTTCATTATGGCGCTCCCCAAAGGCTATGAAACGGATTTGGGCGAGCGGGCCGGAACATTATCGGGCGGGCAAAGACAGCGGCTGGCGATTGCGCGCGCGATTTTACGCGACGCGCCCATATTGCTCCTGGACGAAGCCACATCTGCGCTTGATGCTGAAAGCGAACAGGCTGTACAAAAAGCCTTTGAGGCGATGTCCCAAAACCGCACGACGTTGGTGATTGCGCACCGCCTTGCCACAGTAAAGAAAGCGGACCGTATTGTTGTCTTTGATGAAGGCAGCATTGTTGGTCAAGGCACGCATGAAAGCCTTATCAAGGACGGCAATCTTTACGCCCGACTTGCCGCGCTTCAATTTGATCAAAATTAAAGCGTTAGCCTATTTCTATGGCTAGTTATTTTCAGGCAGCACCATGGCAGCCGCGCCGTAAAGCGCCACAAAATGCGCCATGATAAGGCGCACGGGAATATCTTTGACATACCATGCGCCCGTGCCTTTATTTTTGAAGTGGTCTTCAAAATCAGACTCAGCAATGAAAGGGGCGATGTGACGCGAAACACCGCCGCCGACAACAACGCCGCCCGCCGCACCCATCGTAAGCGCAGCGTTCCCGGCAAAGCCCCCTAGCATATCGCAAAAGGTCAGCACTGTTTTGCGCGCAATGGATTTGGTGCTCGCTTCCGCTGCAGCGACAATCTCATCAGGTTTTTTAAATAGCATCGGCTCATCAAAAATTTGGCAAATAGCTTCGTAGAGGCGCATCATGCCGGGGCCGCATATCAACGTCTCAGCCGCCACATAGTCGCGTGACTTTACCGTATAAGCGAGGATATCTCGCTGTAATTGGTTTTGCGGGGCAAAGCCTGTATGGCCCCCTTCCGTTGCTAAGATGCTGGGCGGATGCCCAGGGATACGGCTTGGCACAATACAGGAAATCCCAAGACCTGTACCGGGTCCAAGCACGGCAACGGATTTATTATAATTGACTTTGCCTGCTATTAACGTCTGAAAACCATCATCAGGGATGACTGTTGCGCCATTGGCCATGGCAACAAAATCATTCAAAACCACGGCATCATCAAACGCAAATTTGGAGCGAAGCTCATGCTCGGACACCAACCAATCAACATTCGTCATTTGAATGGCGTCATTAAACTTAGGCCCCGCAAAAGCAAAGGCAGCGCGTTTCGGGCGTACATTTATCCCTGATAAATAATGCGAGACGGCTTCATTAAAATGACCAAAGTCGGCGACGGCATATTTTTCACTTTCGTGCAGCTCAATGGTGCCTTGGACTGTACGCGCAGCAAGCGCAAAACGGCAATTGGTGCCGCCGACATCACCAACAAGGGTCGCGGAATTCATCATTTAAATCTCTCCGCCAAGCGCTAGATCACCCAAGAAGGAAGCCCCTGATTCAGAATCGGTACAGACAGCTCTCATAGGACCAAACATATTCATGCCAAGCGCTGAGAGCTGCGGCTGTGGCGGATAAGCGGCTGGTTCGCGCGCTTCCCAGTCATCTTTGGCTTTCACGTTTACTGCGCCAGAAGCAGGGTCAAGACTAATCATATCACCAGTACGAACCTTGGCCAGTTGCCCGCCAAGCATCGCTTCTGGGTGCATGTGAATAGCGGCAGGCACTTTTCCTGACGCGCCCGACATGCGGCCATCTGTGACGAGCCCAACTTTAAAACCCTTGTCTTGCAGCGCGCCCATAATAGGGGTGAGTTTATGAAGCTCTGGCATACCATTTGCGCGCGGACCTTGGAACCGGAGTACAATGATAAAATCGCGCTCAAGCTCGCCTTTCTTATGCATTTCAAGAACCGTGTCTTGATGGTCGACAACAATGGCGGGCGCTTCAACTTTCCAATTCTCGCGCTTGACGGCAGATACCTTCATCACCGCGCGGCCAAGATTACCCTCAAGCAATCGCAGGCCGCCATCGGGTCGGAAAGGCGTTTTTATCGTCGTCAAAATGTCTTTATCCAGACTTTCTGTTGGGCCTTTGCGGAACAGAACGGCATTGGCCTCGGCGTGCTGATTGCGAATAGGCTCGCGCGTATATTCAGACAGACCCTCACCCCCCATGACCGTGGTCACGTCATTATGCACCATACCGGCGCTGAGCAGTTCAGCAATTAAGAACGCCATGCCGCCCGCCGCGTGGAAGTGGTTCACATCCATAACGCCGTTCGGATACATTTTACAGATAAGCGGCACCGCAGCTGAAATATCGGATAGGTCATCCCAGTTAATTAGAATACCTGCTGCGCGCGCCATGGCTGACATATGAATTGTTAAATTAGTCGAGCCTCCCGTCGCCATCAGCCCCACAATACCGTTTACGATGGCTTTTTCGTCAATGACATGCGCAGCGGGCGTAAAGCTTTCGCCCATGGACGAGATTTGTACAGCACGCCGCGTTGTCTGCGCCGTAATCGCGTCTCGAAGCGGCGTATTGGGATGCACAAAAGAGCTGCCTGGAAGCTGCATGCCCATAATTTCCATCAGCATCTGGTTCGTGTTTGCTGTGCCGTAAAAGGTGCAGGTGCCGGGCGCATGATAGCTCGCGGCTTCAGCTTTGAGGAGCGCGTCGCGGCCAACTTTACCCTCGGCATATTCTTGGCGAACACGCGCTTTTTCGGGGTTGGGCAGGCCAGACGGCATTGGGCCAGCAGGTGCAAAAATTTGCGGAATGTGGCCAAAGCGCAGCGCGCCGATTAAA
>CAKZTE010000081.1 GCA_937923115.1 uncultured Caulobacterales bacterium
TGCACCTTTTAGAACAAAAGGGTTTGAACTCATCGCTCGCCGCTTTATTTTCGCATATCAAACAAAGCTTCGCCACTACCGGTCACCGTCAACTGAAATGGTGCGTCCTTCAGCAAGTTTAAACCGCGCGCCGAGCCTTTCAGTCATTGCGGGTTTCCAGCCAATGGTATCTTTAGATAACCAGTCGAAAACGTCTGGCGGCGTTGTCAAGGTCAATTGCGCCCCGCCACTAGCACGTCCCTCTCTTTCGAGCAGCCGTAATCCGCGCAAGGCTTGCGTCTCAACCGTAGGCTCGCCGAATTTCGTCATGAGGGTTTCATCCAGCGATAATCGCGTTTTCGCGCGCGTCATTTCAATCGTTCCAAAGCGTGACATAGGCGCAATTTTCACGGGCTCGCTATCATCCTTAAAGGCCTTGACCATCGCCGCATAGACCTTTTCGCGCTGCTTAACCTGCCGTAAGTTTGGAAAATCAATAACGAACAAACCGCCAAGCCCGCGCAGGCGAAGCTGAGAGGCAATCAACTCACACGCTGCAAGCGAAACATCAAAGCCGGAATTGGCGGCCCCTTTATCAACATCAATTGCGGTCAGCGCGCGCGTGCGTTCAATCGCAATCGAGCCGCCACCCGCTATTGCAAGCTCTGTTTCCACCGCCTCATCCACGGCGCTAACCGCCGCCTCGTCAATACTGATGCCCTCAAAACGGTTTTCTAAAAACTCACGCAAAGTTTTGCTTTTGATTGGGCCTTTCACGTTCTCGTTCGCCATATCCTCAAACTTTAAGACAGGCCCTTTACCAGGCTCCGAATCGCGAGTGACAAACGCATGAATATATTTGCCTTCGGTTAAGCGGGGCGCGCCGGGTGCATTAGAAAATTTTAAGAACCCATCTGGTCCGTGCCCAAGCTCGACAAAGGCCGCCGCGAGTGAGGTTTCTATACGCGAGATACGGCCAGAGAAAATATCACCAGCCCTAGGTTTATTTTTATCAGACCAGCGCCATGCATATAATTCGGCAAGACGTTTACCCTCATACACCGCCGCGCGTGTTTCGCCGACAGCTTCTTCTATTACGGCTCTGCGTTTCATGACCCGACTCCAGCCGAATTTAAAAGATTGCGCGCTTCATAAATAGGTAGGCCAACAACGCCAGTATAGGATCCACTAAGGGAGACAATAAATGCGCCAGCCATACCTTGGATTCCATAACCGCCCGCTTTTCCGCGCCACTCGCCGCTGTCAATATAGGCTTGTTTCTCAGCGGCGCTGAGACGTTTCATTTTTAAACGTGTTTCTGATACCCGGGTCATAGCGTGTCCATCAGAGTTGATAACGCAAACCCCTGTAAAAACGCGGTGAGCGCGGCCCGATAAAAGCGCCAAACAGCGCCGCGCTTCATCCGGGGTTTCAGTTTTAGGTAAGATGCGGCGACCAACGCCGACAACTGTGTCGGCAGCCAAAATAACACAATTACTTTGGGCCTTCGCCACTGCCAAAGCTTTTTCACTGGCAAGCCTCAAGGCGTGCGCCCGCGGAAGTTCTGCCGCGCCGGGAACTTCGTCTATGTCTGCGGGGATAACAGTGTCAGGAACAATGCCAATTTGCGCCAACAAATCGATGCGGCGCGGCGAAGCAGAAGCCAAGATAAATCTTGGCGCGGCCGCGCCCGTCAAAGCCACAGGATTATTTAAAGCGGTAGGTAATACGGCCTTTAGTCAGGTCGTAAGGGGTCATTTCAACAGTGACCTTGTCACCTGCCAGGACGCGAATACGGTTTTTCCGCATACGGCCCGCAGTGTGCGCAATGATCTCGTGATCATTGATGAGTTTCACGCGAAATGTCGCGTTCGGGAGAAGCTCGACGACTTCGCCTTCAAACTCCAATAATTCTTCTTTAGCCAAATTCAATCCTCAAATTTTAATTCAAATCGCTAGTTTTAACGACTTTGCGCTGTATATAGGGGTTTATTCAGAAAAAACACCCCCATTAAGCGGAATTCATTCTACGATATCTTCGCCAAAGCGGCGCGCCAATCGGTTATCAATAAAATCTCGAATGGCGCGGTAATTGTTCATCATCGCGCGTACATCAAGAGAACCCGCCGTAGGGTCCGGCACAAGCCAAGTTTCTACTACTGTATTTGTCCCTTCAAATAGGGCCCGTGCAGCTTCGGCTGCATTCTCTGTAAAAGCGATAGCCAGATCATAATTCGTATCACCAAGATCAGAAAGCGTTCGCGAGTGATGTTCGGACATATCGACGCCCTTCTCTGCCATCACAGCCACCATCAAATCGTCAATTTCACCAGAGGCCAGACCCGCAGATTGCACATATAGTGATCGTCCATACCGTTTTTTCATTAGGCCTTCTGCCATAGGTGAACGGATGGAGTTTAAGTAACAAACGAACAAAACAGAGTTGGGTCTATCCGTCATGTGGTGCGCCGATGCAGCGAGCATATTAATGTGAACAAGCGGCGTGAGGTATTGAACTCAATTTCGGCTTGATTGCGAAGGCTGTCCGTAAGCAGGCGCGAGCCCTCATTATGAAGGCCGCGCCGACCCATATCAATGGCTTCAATTTGGGCCGAGGTAGCCGTGCGAATGGCATTGTGATAGCTTTCGCATATCATGAAATAATCTTTGATGATGCGGCGAAACGGCGTCAGCGACATCGTAATATCATTGCGCACGCCGCCGTTTGAGCGTTTGACCGTGAGTATAAGCTTTGACGCATCACGCAGATGGATATCAACAACATAAGGGCCGATTTCACTATCATGCGGGCGAAAGTAGTTTTCCTCAAGAAGGTCAAATATTGCAACGCGGCGCTCATGCTGCATTTCGGGGCTCGTTGCGGGCAAACTATCGGCGTCAATATTTAGTTCAACGATATAGTGGTCGTTGGCTTTCAGCGCCTCAAGGTCTGTCGGTTCACCGCTCATATCGCCTAGCTATCAGAGCCTTCAATCGGATGCAAAGGCACTGATTTGGTGGGGCGCGGCGCTGACACGTCCGCAAGCACCGCATCAATACATTCAACCTGTAGCAAAATTTCGCCGCCGCCTGCAAAAACCAAATGTATTTCTCCGGCGGGCACTTGTGTCGCTGGGGCAAATGTGAGCGCTATCAAGACAGCCAAAGCGTCTGGTTCATCGCGCCGTAGTCCCTTGGATGATACGTTCAGGACACCATCGAACCGCAGACCACAAAGCACGCGTTCTGACTTAGATTTAGCCTCGTGGCGAAAGCGCGACATTCGCAAGGTAAAAGCGCGCGCTTTGGCAGAATAGTGAATTTCACCAACACGTAAAATTGCGTCTTGCAAGGCGCTAGAGAAAACCGTGAGGTCCTCATGCGTTTCCGCCTTTAGTTTTAATTCTGTGCTCATCGTATCTTTCTAACCAGGTTTCCCTTAGCTTAACGTACTTTAGTTATACCCTTTTAGCCTAAATTATTCTGGCATGCGCTCGATAATTGCGCCGCATTGACCAAGCTTTACTTCAATATGTTCAAACCCGCGGTCAAGATGATAAACACGCCCAATTGTTGTTTCGCCTTTAGCTGCAAGCCCGGCGGCAATTAACGATGCAGAGGCGCGTAAATCCGTTGCCATAACCTGCGCGCCGTTGAGCTGTTTAACCCCGCGTACTATCGCCTCGCGGCCTGTTACGGTGATGTTGGCGCCCATGCGCTGTAATTCGGGGCAATGCATGAAGCGGTTTTCAAAGATGTTTTCCCGAATTATTGATACGCCGTCCGCCAAGCACATTAACGCCATAAATTGCGCCTGCAAATCCGTTGGAAACCCCGGATAAGCTTGTGTTTCCATATCAATAGGAAGAATGGCGCCGCCGCCCCGTTCAATCGTCACGGAATCCTCGTCCATAGACACATTCGCGCCCGCCTGCGCGATTAGCGGCCATAAAGCCCCAAGATGATCGTGGCGGATATTGGTCAGCTTGACTTTGCCGCCCGCTGTCGCAGCGGCAAGAGCATATGTCCC
>CAKZTE010000082.1 GCA_937923115.1 uncultured Caulobacterales bacterium
CCGTTTCAATTTCTCCATTTTTAGAAAACAGGCATAGTTCGACCGCTGTCGCATGTGCAGAGAATATCGCAAAATTCGCGCCATCCCGTCTGAGCGTTGGCCCAAGGGGCGTGGGGGTGCCGTCCATGATTTCATTAGCCACCGAACGCGTTATCCTATGAGTCGGGCATAAAGCGCCGCATAATCCTCAGCAGAGGCTGACCAGCTCACGTCTTGGGCGAGGCAGTTCTGCACGATTTCGTCCCATAGCTTTGGCTGGCGGTAAAGCGCAAAACTACGATTGATGGCAGCCGCTAGCATATGCGGGTCAATTGGTGAAAATTGTACCCCCGTTGCACAGCCCTTCGTCAAAGCGGCGACATTCGCGTCGATCACAGTGTCATTCAGCCCGCCGACGCGGCCCACAACCGGTATGGTTCCATAACGCATGGCGCAAAGCTGAGTCAGGCCGCAAGGCTCAAACCGTGATGGAATTATAATTGCATCTGCACCAGCCTGAACACGGTGCGCAAGCGTTTCGTCATATCCAATGAAGCACGCTACATTTTTGGGAGAGGCTTCGGTTGCTGACTTAAAAGCTCTCTCAATCGATTTGTCGCCAGATCCTACAACGACAAGCTGCCCGCCAAGCATCTTAATTTGTTCCACTGCGTCCACCAGCAGGTCTAACCCTTTTTGTGTCGTCAACCTTGAGACAACGGCAAATAACGGTGCATCAGATTTTTGCTGCAAGCCCATATCCTTTTGCAAGGCGCGCTTGCACTTAGCTTTGCCGCGTAAGTCAGCGGCCGTGTAGGTCATTGGAATATCTGGATCGGTTTGCGGATTCCAAATCTGCGTATCAATGCCATTCACAATTCCCGATAAGGCATGGCCGCGAAAACGCAAAAGCCCGCCAAACCCCATGCCGCCATTGTCTGACTGAATTTCAAGCGCGTAGCTCGGCGAAACGGTCGTCACGTGATCAGCGTAAACTATACCCGCTTTCAGGAAACTAAGCTTGTCCCAATACTCAAGCCCCTCCTCGCTATAGTAACGCTCCGGCAGCGCAATCTCTCCCATAAGTGATTTTGGGAAAATGCCCTGGAAAGCGAGGTTGTGGATTGTTACTACGGAGGCTGGGACCTTGGCCTTCTCAGCAGATAAATATGCGCAGACCAAGCCGGCCTGCCAGTCATGTGCATGTACGACGTCAAAGGCAGGTTCGCCGTGATTGCCCATGGCCACATCCACAGCAACCCTAGAAAAAGCCGCGTAGCGCGCCCCATTGCCTTCGCGGTCTCGGCCGTCAGGTAGTTGATAAGGGTTGCCTTCAAAATCAAATAGTTTGGGAGCATTCAACGCTATGACCCTGACGCCGTTTACCGTTACGCCGGTGACCAAGTTAACGGTTTCACCGTTTAACTTGAACGGCTTATGGGAAGCCTTTTTCTTTAGCCCCTTTAGAACGAGCTGAAACCCTGGCAGAAAAACGGTTGCCTCAACATTTTGCTCGGATAGCGCAAGCGGAAGCGCGCCCACAACATCGGCCAGCCCTCCGGTTTTGATAAGCGGAAAGCATTCCGACGCTACAAATAAAACACGCATGGCGTTACATATCCAATTTATCAATCATTGATTGGGTAATGAGGCAAACGCCGCTTTTCGTACGGAAAAACCGCTCAGCGTCGAGCACCGGATCATTTCCGACGGCAAGACCTTTTGGGATTTTAACGCCGCGATCAATCACAACATTTGTTAGCTGGCATACTTCGCCCACATCAACATGCGGCAAGACGATACAGCGCTTAAGCGTAGAATAGGAATGGATATAGCTTCCCGTAAATAGTAAAGATTGATCCACACGCGCACCTGAAATTATGCAGCCGCCAGAAATAACGGAGTTAACCGCTGCGCCTCGACGCCCGACTTCGTCGTGAATAAATTTTGCGCCCGGCGCTAATTCGCTATAAGTCCAAATCGGCCACTCGCTATCGTACAAATTTAAAGCAGGCTCAAAAGACGTCAGATCAAGATTGGCTTCCATATAAGCATCAATCGTCCCAACATCGCGCCAATATGCCTCTTCCTCGCCCTCGGAGCGAACGCAGGATTTCGTAAATCTATGAGCCTGCGCTTTGCCGTTTTTGACAATGTGGGGAATCAGGTTTTTACCGAAATCACGATCAGAACCTACTTCCGCTGCATCGCGCCGCAATTGCTCAAACAGAAACTTCTTGTCAAAAACATATATGCCCATCGACGCGAGGCAAACATCAGTCTCCCCTGGGATTGTTGGCGGATTATCTGGTTTCTCAAGAAAATCTGTAATCATGTCGGTCTTGTCGACATGCATGACGCCAAAGGCTTTAGCTTCTTCGACGGACACTTGCAAACAACCGACTGTCACGTCAGCTTTTGAGGTCACATGCTCCTCCAGCATTAATTCGTAATCCATTTTGTAGATATGATCGCCGGCCAAAACGACGATGTAATCAAGATTGCTATAGCTATCGATAATATGAATGTTTTGATAAACCGCGTCGGCTGTACCCTCGTACCAGCGGTTATCTGACATTGTTTGCGAGGCCGGCATTATGTCAAAACTCTCATTACGCTCGGCGCGATAGAAGTTCCAGCCGCGCTGCAAGTGACGAATAAGGCTGTGCTGCTTGTACTGGGTGGCGACGCCGATGCGCTTAATGCCTGAGTTCATCGCATTTGAGAGGGCAAAATCAATTATACGAAACTTACCGCCAAAAAATACGGCTGGTTTGGCGCGGTTCTCAGTTAGGTCCTTCAGGCGGCTACCGCGTCCCCCCGCTAGAATGAAAGCCATTGACCGTTCTGCGAGGCGTCTGTTCACGGGTCTATCTGCTATTCTTCTTTCTGACACCCGTCTCTCCGTCGTTGACGCCTTATTTTTCATCGTTTTCCTCCCTTTCAGGAGGCTACCCCTCCTCTACTGTGATAAAGCACGGCAAAACTCCAATTGTAAAGCCAAACACTTGCTTATGACTAGACGCGGGATTGAGTGCGGACTATGAGGCACGCAATAGACAGCGCTGTCACGATTCCACTAAGAGCGTTTTAGAAAAGAAAATCAAGAGAATTCCATGAAAGCCGTATCACATACACTTGCAGACACAAAAGGGCTCATCGAAGAGAGCTTTGGCGACTCAATTTTGCGCCACCTCATCTACTCCGTAGGAAAGGATGTTTCACATGCCGTCACGCGCGATTGGTGCGTTGCTGTATCACTCGCCGTGCGTGACCGCATGGTCGAAGGCTGGATCGACACCACACGCGAAATTTATAAGCGTAAGCAAAAGCGAGTTTATTACCTTTCAATGGAGTTTATGATTGGGCGTTTGCTTGAAGATAGCTTGACGAATTTGGGCCTTGCTGATGATGCGCGTGCATTTTTTGAAGATAAAGGTCTGGACTATCACGACGTCCTTCACGCGGAACAAGATGCAGCCTTGGGCAATGGCGGCCTAGGCCGTCTTGCGGCGTGCTTCATGGACTCTATGGCGACGGTTGGCGTTGCAGGTATGGGGTATGGCATTCGTTATCAGCACGGTATTTTTCGACAAAACATGGAAGATGGCTGGCAGATGGAAGAGCCAGAAGACTGGCTTGTTCAAGGCAATGCGTGGGAATTTCGCCGCCCCGAAGTCGTTTATAACATCGATTTCGGCGGCAGCGTCACGACGAATAAGGACGGCAACACAGTTTGGACACCGTCAGAGCAGCTTCAGGCAATTGCCTTTGACTTACCTATCGTCGGCTGGGAAGGCCGCCATGTAAACACGCTTCGGCTGTGGTCAGCACGCCAGGCCGAAAGTATGAACCTAAAGAAATTTAACGACGGTGATTTCATGGCCGCCGCGCGCCAACAGATTTTGGCCGAAACCGTCTCTAAGGTTCTCTACCCCGGCGATCATACCGAGCAAGGCCGCGAGCTGCGGCTCAAGCAGGAGGTGTTCTTTACTTCGGCCTCACTCCAAGACCTCATTCGACGTTTCTTTACCAACTACGAAAGCCTTGATAATCTTGGCGACCATGTTGCTGTGCAGCTCAATGACACACACCCTGCAATTGCCGTGCCCGAGCTTATCCGCATCATGATGGATCACTACGACTATAGCTTTGAAAAAGCACTGGAGATTGCGCGCGAGACGCTACACTATACCAACCACACGCTCTTACCCGAGGCGCTGGAAAAATGGCCAAAAGGCCTTTTTGAGCGCATCCTTCCGCGTCACCTCCAGATTATTAATATGATTGACGGCGCGTTCTACCAAGAAGCGATAAAGAAGAACTTAGAGCACCACGTCATCGCAGGCATGCAGGTTATCCACCCACACCAACAAGACTGGGTGCGCATGGGCAACCTCGCTTTTATCGGCGCGCGCAAAGTCAACGGCGTGTCAGCGCTGCATTCTGAACTGATGAAAGAGACTGTCTTTCATGATCTCAACATCATGTATCCCGATAAAATTGTAAACCAAACCAATGGCGTCACGCCGCGCCGTTGGGTACTTGAATGTAATCATGGCCTCTCTAATTTGGTGAGCGAGAAAATCGGGACAGACTGGATTGCCGACCTCGAGCAACTAGAAAAAATCGCGTCGCTTGCAACTGATAAAACATTCCAAAAGAAATATATGGATGTGAAGCTGACAAATAAAAAACGCCTTGCCGATTACCTGCTCGAGCGCACTGGCATCACGGTGAGCCCTGCCGCGATGTTTGATATACAGATCAAACGTATTCACGAATACAAGCGTCAGCTGATGAACATTCTGGAGGCGATTGCGCTTTACAATGCGATTAAAGAAAACCCTAAAGGCGATTGGCAGCCGCGCGTAAAAATCTTTGCAGGAAAAGCGGCGCCAAGCTATTTCCTCGCTAAGCTTATTATTAAGCTGATTACAGATGTTCAAGAGGTTGTGAATAATGACCCGGAGATTGGCGATAAGCTCAAGGTGATTTTTCTGCCAAACTACAATGTTTCAGCCGCTGAAATTCTAATACCCGGCGCGGATTTGTCCGAACAAATTTCCACCGCTGGCTTTGAAGCGTCAGGCACAGGTAATATGAAATTTGCGCTGAACGGCGCGCTGACGATTGGTACTCTGGATGGGGCCAATGTCGAAATGGCGGCACATGTCGGTCATGAAAACTTTTTTATCTTTGGCATGGAAGCTCCCGAAGTTGCCGAAAGGCAACACCGCCGCGCAAGGCCGTCAGAAATTATTTCGAAGTCCCCTCGCCTTCAGAAAATTATCGAGCAACTTAGCGACGGAACATTTACTGGCGGCGATTTAGAGCGTTACAAAGATATTTTGGACAACTTAAATCATCATGATTACTTCCAAGTTATTCCAGACTTTGAAGCCTATTGGGATATGCAGCGTCATATTGATGGTGTTTACAAGGACACCTCGAAATGGGCTGAAATGGCAATCATGAACACGGCGAAGATGGGCTGGTTTAGCTCAGATCGTACTATTCGCGGCTATGCCAAAGATATTTGGGACGCTGACCTCGCATTCTGATAAAAGGCCTGCATGATGACAGCTGCTTATTACGATATCGTCTCTGGACTAACCGCAGACCCGTTTGCAGTTCTAGGGCGGCATCAAGACGGCAAGTCCTTCACGCTGCGTAGCTTTGCGCCCGGCGCTGATCGTATTGAGTTGTTATCCCCGCGCGGGAAAACGGCAATTGCGGAGCTAACGAAAGTGCATGATGGCGGTTTGTTTGAAGCCCATATTGCGCCGTCCAAAATAAAATCAGGTTATCGCTACCGCGCGTGGTTTGGAGATCTCCCGCATATCTACCAAGACCCATATGATTTCGCGCCTTCCATTCCCGATATGGATTTATACCTGCTCTCAGAAGGCAAGCATGCCCACGCCTTTCGGTATCTGGGCGCGCATGTTATGGAGCAGAGCGGCGTAAAAGGCACGCGCTTTGCCGTTTGGGCCCCCAACGCCCGTAGTGTCTGTATCGCGGCGGACTTTAATTTATGGAGCGATATAAAACACCCTATGGCAACTCGCGGCGGAAGCGGCGTTTGGGAATTATTTGTGCCTGATGTCGGCGACGGAGCAGTCTATAAATATGTTATCCGCGACCAAGCAGGAAAGCTGCTGCCCTTCAAAGCTGACCCCTTTGGGTTTGGAGCGGAAATGCGGCCCAAATCAGCCTCTGTTGTTCGTGAGCTTTCTGTTTATCAATGGAGCGACCATGATTGGCTCGCGGCGCGCTGGAAACGGCATCAGCGCGATAAACCAATTTCAATCTATGAGGTTCATCTCGGGTCTTGGAAGCGCAAAGACGGCAATGGCTATCTGTCATATGCGGAATTATCCAAGCAGCTCATTCCCTACGTTAAAGGTCTTGGCTTTACCCATATCGAAGTCATGCCCATCACGGAACATCCCTTTGATGGCAGCTGGGGCTATCAGCCGATTGGCATGTTTGCGCCCACGCGTCGCCACGGCACGCCGGCAGAGTTTAAAGCCTTTGTTGATGCTATCCACGCCGCAGGCCTTGGCATAATTCTGGATTGGGTGCCGGGACATTTCCCCTCGGATGAACATGGCCTCGCGCATTTTGACGGCACTCATCTCTATGAACATGCAGATGTGCGGAAAGGCTTTCACCCCGATTGGAATACGCTGATATTTAATTTCGGTCGGCGTGAGGTTGTAAATTACCTTGTAAGCAATGCCCGATTTTGGCTTGAAGAATATCACCTTGATGGCCTGCGCGTCGATGCGGTGGCGTCCATGCTTTACCTAGATTACTCGCGTGAAGACGGCGAATGGATTCCCAATGCAGACGGTAGCAATGAAAATTGGGAGGCCGTAAAATTCTTACAAAGCTTCAATGCCGATGCTTATTCAGAACTAGACGGCGTGCCAGGCGGTATATTTACCATTGCCGAGGAGAGCACAGCCTGGCCAGGGGTGACCGCGCCAACAAATCACAACGGACTGGGTTTTGGCTATAAATGGAATATGGGCTGGATGAATGACACGCTATCCTACATGTCCGAAGACCCCATTAATCGCCGTCATCATCACCACATGATGACGTTCGGCATCGACTACGCCTTCTCTGAGAACTACATCCTACCGCTTTCCCATGACGAAGTTGTTCACGGCAAAGGCTCCCTTATTGACCGTATGCCAGGCGATCGCTGGCAGAAGCACGCTAATCTGCGCGCCTATTACGGCTTTATGTGGACCCATCCCGGCAAGAAGCTTTTGTTCATGGGCTGTGAATTTGCGCAAGTTCAAGAATGGGATGCCGACAGCAGCCTTGATTGGCATCTGACAGACTATCCAGAGCATGCCAATACGCAGCAGCTCATCACGGATTTAAACGCGCTATATAAAAAACACCCTGCCCTTCACGAACAAGATTGCATTACACAAGGCTTTGAGTGGGTGGATGGCGGCGCGCAGAATGACAATATGCTTTCTTATTTGCGTTGGGACAAAGATCGCCAGCAGCCTTGTCTTATTGTGTGTAACTTCTCCCCTTTGCCCCGTGACAATTTCCGCGTTGGCGTACCGATCGCGGGCTATTGGTCGGAGGCGTTAAACACAGATTCTAGCCATTATGGCGGTAGCGGCGTTGGCAACCTCGGCGGCTCTAAAAGTGAAAGACAGCACGCTAACGGTTTAGAAAACTCTCTGAGTTTGAGGCTTCCGCCCTTATCGACCTCAGTCTTTATCCTAAAGACACAGTAATCCATCGATAGTGCCGTGGTTAAAGCTCCACAATTATGGCACTGTGATCTGACACTTTAGCCTTCCTAGGCGTGTGGTCGTATACGGCACTTTTTAAGCGTGCGTCCATCTTTGGACTCGCAAGAACTTGGTCATAGCGAAACCGGTTATCCGTTCGGTTACTTGTCCATGTAAATTCCCGCGCCTCCGCATGGCGTGAGCGCCAGCTATCAATCCAACCCGCTTGCAGGAGGTCTTGATAATAATGAGTAGCGTAAAAGCTCTTGCTATCGCTATCAATCAGCGGGATGCCGCAGTTCATATCGCCAATAATCATAGCGTTAATCGCAAGCAGGCTTTCGCTATCGGTTTTAAGCGCTTGAAAAAGCGGCACTTGCGCTTTTTTTTGCGGGAAATGCACACATATGAGCGAGAACGCAAAGCCAAGGCTCTCAGCACTGAAATAAGCTTCAAGCATATGCAGCGGATCATGCGGGTCGGGCAGGAAAGGCCCTGCGTCAAAACCATATTTTGACGCGACTAAGATGGTATTTTCCTTGTCCCTCGTCTCGGGGATATGGATAAACTTAAGGCCCGCAGCTTTCAGCCCCGCTGTAATTTCCGCTTCGCCAGAACCGCGCCGAAACTCCTGGAGCGTGACGATATCAGGGGCATGGCCCGTAATGGTTTGGACGATGCCCTCCGCGCGCCGCCCGCCCCCTTGCAGAATGTTCCACGAGAGCAGCTTCACTCGGGCTGCACTTTCCAGCCGCCAACGAAGTATTTTTTCTCCCACTCTTCGAAATAACCCAGAAGCTGCGCTTCGGAGCTACTGACGCGCATATCATATTGTAGCGGGTCTTTGCGGTTAGGCGAGAAATCCGTGAGCTGAATAACATAGGCGGGGAAGTCCTTGGAGGCTTCGCTTTTATTGGTTTTCCACAACACGATTTTGCGTACCATAACTGCGCCGCGCAAGGTCTTTAGGGCCACTGCTCGCTTAATGATTTTACTCTCGGGCAGGATAATTTCCTCAGCCACACGGTCAACATCTGGAATGTCGACAATATCTGTGAGCTGCGCGAGGCGCGCGTCATCTTTATTGGCAGTTTTATCATCACGAAACCGAATAAATTGCGGTGAAATAATCGAACATAGCGGAAGGCGGCGCAGCCCCTCCCAGCGCTTATCCTCTGCGTTCCATTCCAACACCATTTTATCAATTGGATTACCGCGCGAGGTCATGGCCACAAGGTCCAGACATTCAATTTCAATGACCAATCCCGGCTCTATCATTTGATAGGCCACGCGCGAGGAGTTGACTTCATGAAACTCAGAGTCGGCCACGAGCGGTGTGAGTTTTTTTAATATTGAAACCCGCTGTTCATCACTAAATCCGCCCCCGACGCGGCTGACAATTTGGTATGTACCGTCTTTGCGCACAATCGCCAGCAGCATATCATGCAGCATTCCGGCGCGTTCATCCGTACTCTCGGTAAAGCCAATGACCGCCAAATCTAGCGTGTGGCGCGGCTTGACTTTAAACACGCCCGCTGTCTCGGAGCGCGCAACCACGCCCTCATGTCCTTCGCCCGTGACCCATTCATCATATTGCTTTAGTACCGCTTTGGCGTTCTCGCCGATCACCGTTTTGACGGGGTGCACACGCGCGCCGCCGCCAAAAACCTCAGTCAGCTTGGCAATGGAAGCCGTGTAATCCATCGACAGATCAGCCCCATCCCAATCCCATATATTAAAGGCGGCAAAGGCGAGTTGGTCGAGCTGCTCTTGGTTTTCAGGCTTTCGGCCGATGCGGACAATATCATGCACGCGCGTGGCTTTGCCGTCCTTCACGCGAAGCTCTGGATCGCGCTGCACATAAAACTCTCCGCCAATTAGCGCTTTTTTTACGCCCGATTTCTTAAGTAAGTCCGCCGCCTCAGCCATAAAGGGCGCGCCCGCCCGCAGGGTTTTACCGGGGTTGAGCAGACAAACTTCGCCGTACTGGTAAATCATCATTGAAAATTCGCCGTCGATTTTCTGACTGATTTGATAGCGGCTATCGGGGATACGCCGCTTGGCCGCCACCGTATCCAGCGCCATCGTCATCTGGCCAAGCTGGCGGCGGCGCGTACGCACAATACGCAAATAGCCCTCTGCATTTAGATCATCCACCGTCCCAATGCGGTAGCCGCCAAACAAGGCGCGCATCGTCTCTTCGTTATAAAGCTTAGGCATCCGCCCCCCCCAAGGCTTTGAGCTCTAGGTTCGATAGATGAAGAAGCAGGATATATTTGTCATCCTTCACCCGCCCTTCTAAGAAGCCTCGGTAAGGAATAGAACGCGAGCGGAAAATAAGCGGGTCGCGGCCCTTGGGTCCTGCACCTAAAATCATTAGCGACTTTGCCTCATGCAGTTCCTTCGCCATTTCATAAAGAAAGTCATAGGTCAGCCCGTTGATGTGAACGATTTGCAGTTTAGTCGCGAAGACAAATTTACGAATGGCTTCAGCCTTGGGAATCATTTTCCCCGTCCAGGTCAACGGAATTTCCGTGTCAATATTGGCTTCAAGGCGACGTTGTTCACGCTCCTCGCGCACGCTTCCGTCTGTATTATAAACAACTTCTTTTTGGCGAATGCGATAAACCAATTCCTCCTTGGGATTTATATAAACCCGCGAAAGATCCCAAAGGAACATGCCGTCGCGTTCAAAATCAATCTCTGGATCGCCCGCCGCTAAGGCCGCGCCTAGGGCCTCGGGCGTCTCGAAACGCTCCAGCATAGATTCGTAATCTTGATGCACAGCGCCTTTCAAAACTTTTCTCGTATAGGCGGGCAACTTATTAGGCCCTTGATAAAAAATCGTACGGCGTTGGCGCGTGGACTCGGCTTTGACCACGGCATCTCGCATTCGCGCATCGGAAAGATTTATATTCGGCATAGCCCCAGCCCCCTAAAGCATATCAAAGTCAAAGGCGTCGGTTTCGCCGCTATCGTCTTCGCCCAGTTCCTCGGCACGGGCCGCGCAAATTGCGGCTTGCTCAAAACCAACAAATTCGATATCGCTTTTTTGCCCAATCAACATCCAGAGTACATCGTCTTCGCCTTGCATTAAAAAGGCAGGGTCCGTGTAGATGCCGCCGCGATAGGAAAAGGGAAATTGGTAAATCGCCCCCGCCGCGAGCTTATCCAGCAAAGCTTGGCTTATCTCGGTTTGCGGGTCGAGCTGATAGGCAAGCCGTATGGGGTGATCCAAAAACGTATCGATATCGACCTCTGTCTCCAAAATCGTCGGGGCAGAAAAACTGGAGGCCACTTCGGCAATTTCTTTGCCGTCGCGGTCAATCGGGACAAGCTCATCGCGCGTGACCCAAAGGCCCTCGGTGTTGACATAACCACTGGCGGTGCCGCCGTAAGGGATAATGGTGCGTCCATCGCGCGCCAAGGTCGCCAGCGTGCACGCTTTGTCATTGGCGTCAAAGGTTTCTGTCTGAACGCGGCCGTAAAGCTTAGACCGGTCCACTTTGGTTATCGCCAAAGTGAACGGCTCTCCGCCAAAATCAAAGTCTAATTTACGTGCCATAAATCCCCCATCATTAGAGGTACTCTATCAGGCAAGGCCGCACGGAGAAAGACTGTCACTCACACAATTTTGCTGTGAGCACGGCTGCGGCGTCAAAGGCCTTAGGGCCGTCATATTCGGGGCGGCAGGCGACGCCTTTATCATCAACATAGGCATGAGCGGGCGGCTTGCCCACGCCGTCATGGACGAGAGAATATTCTATGCGGTGGCGCGTGAGCCATGCTTCGATTTTGGCTTTCATCTCGGCGGCGGCTTTGCCCTCCAGCCCCGCCATGCGCGAGGTCAGGACAATGATATCGGCATAGTTATTGATCTCTCTGGTGAACTCGACCGCGCCGTCAATGGGCGGACCAATGTCTGTGTTCTTGCCAGACTTGACCCGCAGCGCCAATACGCCGTCCAAATCAATACAGACTTTTGCGCGGCCCGTACGAGCAAATTTACGCTTTGTGGCCGCAAGGGAAATTTTGCTCATCCGTCCACGCGTGAGCAGCTCTTTGGTTTCATAATCGCCTGTATCAACGCGCGGCGGCGGCGGGCCGCCTCTGGCCTCTAGCATAACATCAATCGCGCTGTGCCCTGTTAGCCAAGGGTTATCGAGCCAGTCATCACCGCTCCAGAGCGAGCTGTAATGATAGCGCGTGTGATGTAGTCCCGGCAGGCGAAACCATGAGCCGAGTGAGTCATCTTTTACCTTCTTCGGGAAGGTCTCTGGCTCTTCATCCAGATTTTGCGTTTCCCAAGTTTCGGCAATGCCTTTGACCATGGCGTAGATATCCACCGTCGGCGCGGGGTCTTTGAACAGGCACCAGATGTGATAGCCGCCTTGAGTATTGGTATCAAAGAGCATGGGGTCATAACCCTTGGCTTGTAACTCACGCCACCACGCCAGCGCAGCATTGAGGTTACGCCGCTGATGATCTTCGGCGTGGAGTTTATGCTCATCATGCAGGTCAATATCAATACCGAACCAGCGCGAGGTGCTCTCTTTGGACTTGGCGTGGAGACCGATAATTTGCGGCTTGCGGTGATGGCGACTAGAAAAATGGCGGGTCAGCTTATCAATCGTCACCATATCCTCGCCGCGCATATCCTTCTTGGGCAGGGTCATGGCCTTATAGGATTTGCCTTCGCGGCGACGCTCTGCCGGGGTGAGAACAGAATACTGCCCCCAAACGTCTTTGCGGTTGACTAAAGTTTCCATAGCCCAATCGGCTAGTTCCGAGGCGCGTTCCGCCCATTCTTCGCCAATAATTTCATGTGCTGTGGCCATATCGGCTTTTAGAGCGGGAAAGCGTCGTAATGGAAGCAGTTTCTTGGCTTAGAAGACTCGCTCCCAATAAAAAAGGAAGAGGGTTGCCCCTCTTCCTTGTAATTCAAACTCAATCTATTGCTAGATTAGAACTGGTAACGTGCGCCAACTTTGATACGGCGGTCACCGATAAAGCTTGTACGGCCAAAGCGCTGCCCAGAGGCGTCGATTTGTTGTTCCGCATTTGCACGCTCATTGGTGATGTTCGCGATTTGCGCACGAACTTGGAAGTTCTCGTTGAAGTCGTACTTGATTGACCCGTCAAGATAGCCCGTTGGCTGTTGATAAATTGGGTTGCCCGTTACGAAGTCACGGTATGAGCTCAGGTACTCAGAACGCCAGTTGTAGGCCAGACGCATTTCAAGACTGTCATCCTGGTAGATACCGATGACGTTAGCTGTGTGCTCAGATAGTCCGAGGAAATCCTCAACGCCATAACGATAGATACGTTGGAAATCAAAGCCCGGGTCACCTTCTGCCACATTTGGTTGAGGCGCTTGAGTTTTTGCGTCGATGTAAGTGTAGTTAGCCTGAAGACCAAGGTTTCCAAGTAGACCGGGAAGCTCATCATAGAACTGCTGGTAAGCAACCTCTAGACCTTTAATTGTCGCCTCATCTTGGTTAAGGTCGCCATTAAAGATGACTGGAATTTCAACGCCGTCAAGCGTTTCAGTTCCAACAGTCTCAGACGCATAAATGATGTTATTACGAATATCTTTGTGGAATAGTGACAACGTTAGTGTGTTATTGTCGCCATAGTAATGCTCAAATGAGAGATCAAGGTTAGTTGATTCAATCGGTTTTAGGTTTGGATTACCACCAAAAAGATTAATCTGCTGCGGCCGAATATCTATAATACGGTCATCTGGATCAAGGTCAGGATTATCACTAGTGATGAATTGACGTCCCACCACGGCTGTTTGGTCTACACGAAGTTGAGCGATATTCGGACGCGTAATAGCTTCACTTGCAGCGAAACGTACGAGGAAATTATCCGTGACGTTTAGCTTTAGGTTAAGCGAAGGCAACCAACGATCATCCGATCCAATTTCACCA
Organism: uncultured Caulobacterales bacterium; assembly: GCA_937923115.1. GTDB lineage: Bacteria > Pseudomonadota > Alphaproteobacteria > Caulobacterales > Maricaulaceae > Fretibacter. Next base: position 13,682 of record CAKZTE010000082.1, read on the forward strand.
TCAATAACTTCGTTTTCCTGCGCCGCGTAAGCGACGGCATCAGGAGTAAACTCCAGCGCCTGCAAATCGCTTGTTGTCGGGGCACCGCCATCTTGGAGTTGTTGCGAACGGATATCAGCATAAACAAACTCACCGCGCGCGGAGACATCTGTTTTAGTGTAACGAACACCAATGTTGCCTTCTAAAGACATGCCATTGTTGAACTCATTACCGAAGTCTAGTCGACCATATAGATTTGTGGTCTGTTCTGAGATATCTCCGATACCCCCCCGGTTTTCATAGTCGACTACACCCTCAGGGTTGCGAAGAGGGCTCCAGTCAGGATTAAATCCGTCACTAGAAATTAGCGGCTCCCCCTGAATGAACCCAACAAAGGCATCATAATCTTGGATAAGTGCGCGATCTGGGAAGAGAACGCTCGTATTACTTCCTTGCACGACACCGCCGCGCTGGAAGTCAGCGAAATCAACAAGTTCGGCTGTCGGGCTATTTAAAGCCGCATAAGGAAGATAGCCGCCGGCCCAAGGCGCTGCAACCGCAGCCCAGTTAAGGCCTGCTGAACGGTTCACTTGATCACGATCAGCATAACGTGCGCCAAATTTGATTGAATCGAACCAACCATCGTCTGCGAATTCATATTCCACATCACCACGAACAGCGTACATATCGCCTTCATTTTGTTGGAATTCGTCAGCTGCAAATAATAGATAAGCATTTGCAGGGTTAGTGATGTCACCTGTACCAGTTGTTCCGATAGGTCCACGGGTAAAACCAGGATTACTGCTCGGTGTCGGGATGAAGCTTACTTGTGGGTTATTCAAATCAGCATTGAGAGTAAAATCTGAGAAGAAACGTGAACCCGCCCAAAGACGGCTACGGTCAAACTCGGCTGAGGTCTTATGACCGTCTAGATTAACAAACAAGCGATCACTCGGACGCCATTTGATGTTTAAGCTGATGTCATCAGTTTTTGAATTATCGATTTGATTGATACCCAAGTTAGTAAACGGAGCACCTGCTGCACCTGTCCAATCACGAAGGTTGTTTGAAACGATACCTTGGTCAAGAATTCCATCAACGGCTTGCGTTATTTCACAAGCGCCAGGGAAAATTTCGTTGCCGCCTTGACACTGCGGGAGACCCGCAGATGTGAAGGGAGACGTCGTGAAGTCGCCGTCCAGGAATGATGGCGTGATTTCGAACTGGTTCCAGCTTTCACCGTCTGGGAAGAACTCAACAGTACGCTCGTTACCGTTTACTGTGTTCTCAATCAGTGAGTATTTACCTGTAAGCTGTAGGGAGCCATCATTGTTGCGCCACTGGCCAGCGACGTAATAACTATCGCGTCCACGATCCACATCGTTTGTACGAAGCTGGAAGCCGCCTGGAAGGGCAATATTGCGGCCATCTGGAGTGCCAAAAGGTACGACTTGTCCAATTTGGAAACCATGAAGGTCAGATTTAAGCTCTGATGATGAGAATGAACCAAGAAGACCAAATTCACCAGCGTCCGTATCCCAACGATTACCCAAAAGAACACTGTAATCAGGGGCCCATTCGTCGCGGAGGTCAGTATATGTCCCGTCAACAGAAACAACTGCTGTTAGGCCGTCTTTATCAAATGGCTCTAGAGAGCGTAGATTAATCGTACCGCCGATACCACCTTCGATAAGATCAGCAGAGGTATTTTTGTAAACATCAACAGCGCCGATAAGCTCTGGGGGAACCGTTCCGAAGTCTAGCGAACGTCCGCCATTGGCTGAGAACGTATCACGGCCATTGTATTCAGAACGAACGAGCGTAAGGCCACGAATAAGGTTACCGCCGCCTTCTGGGGATGGAAAATCACCGCCATTGTTAGACGTTATGTCAAAACGCTGAACAACGACACCTGGCACACGAGCCAAGGCTTCAGCAACCGACAGATCGGGAAGCGTGCCCACGTCAGACGCAGTAATTGAGTCGATTGCTGTGTCTGCGTCCCGCTTAAAGTCGCGTGCATCTTTCAATGACTGACGGATGCCGGTTGTCACAACTTCGTCGACTTCTTCTTCAACTTGAGAATTGTCTTGAGCATATACTGTCTGAGACATCATGCCGAAGCTCGCAATAATTGCAGTTGTTCCGAGTAGCGTAAGCTTGTTTAGCCGGTCTAGGGCCGTGCTTGAAGTGGATTTCACTGATCTTCTCCCTGATACCCATTACGGGTGTGTTGAATGCCGTTTGGGCTTATTAAGTTTGGTTGGAAGGCTGATAACCTTCGTTTCAACGGCCGGACAGAATCTGGCCACTAAGCTTTTTACTAAACTTATTCTGACAGCGCTGTCAAACAAGATTAAAAGCCTGTCACCTCATTTTTAAATGCGAGACACGTTCGGCAACCAAAATATCCAAAACTTATTGACCTACGTATGCATGTTGTTAAGGCCGCGACCTTTTGAGCCTGCCACTAGCGCGCAGGCGGTTTTTAAGATAGCCAACGGCAATTCTTATCCGATGCAAACAGGAGTATGTATGACTATAAAAAAAATATGTATTCTAGGAGGCGGCACAGCAGGATGGATGACGGCCGCTGGTTTATCCAACAAATACAAAAACTTAGATATAGAAATTGAACTAGTTGAATCAGATCAAATTGGCACTGTTGGCGTAGGTGAAGCGACATTGCCGCACATTAGATTCTTTAATAACGCGCTCGGCATTGATGAGCGTGAGTTCATGCGCGAGACCTGTGCCACCTTTAAACTTGGGATAGAATTTTGTGATTGGGGACGCCTCGGTGACAGCTATATACACCCATTCGGCGACTACGGCGAACCCATAAACGGCGTCGACTTCCATCATTTTTGGCTGAGACTGTTGCAAAATGGTCACAAAAATCGCCTCGATGACTACTCCTACCCTATCCTAGCGGCCGAAGCGGGTAAGTTTCAACACCCAGGTCAGGACACCTCGGTTATCGGATCGAATTTTGGATATGCCTACCAATTTGACTCCAGCTTATATGCCAAGTTTCTTCGCAAATATTGTGAAAAGAACGGCGTCATTCGCACAGAAGGCAAAGCCATTGACACTATCATCGCGCCAGAGACGGGCTTCGTAAAATCTGTGACATTGGAAAATGGCGGAGACATAGAGGCTGATTTGTTTATTGACTGCTCAGGCTTCAGAGGCGTCCTCATAGAGCAAGCCTTAAAGACAGGATATGATGACTGGAGTGAATGGCTGCCCTGCAACCGCGCTGTCGCTGTTCCGTGCGAAGCCAGCGGCCCTGGCTTACCCTATACACGCGCAACGGCGCGAGAGGCAGGATGGCAATGGCGCATTCCGCTTCAGCACAGGACTGGAAACGGCCATGTTTACTGGAATGAGTATATTTCCGATGATGAGGCGGCGCACCAGCTCACGAGCACACTCGAAGGCCCTATCCTTGCTGATGTAAAGCAGCTTTATTTTAAGACAGGAAAACGCCGCAAATTGTGGAACAAAAACGTGGTGGCTATTGGCTTGTCCGGGGGGTTTTTAGAGCCTTTGGAATCGACATCCATCCACCTCATACAAGAAGGGATTACGGCGCTCATAGAATTGTTTCCAGATGCCAGATGCGCAGTATCTGACGCGGATGAATATAACCGCCGCATGGATCTTAATTTCGACCGCGTGCGAGACTTTCTGCTTCTTCACTATACCGCAACACAGCGCGATGATAGCGAAATGTGGCGCTACTTTCGAAACATGACCTTGCCAGAAAGCTTAATAGAAAAACTCGAGGCTTGGAAGGCGCGTGGATATTTACCACGCTATGAGCAAGGCGTGTTCTTGCCGCCAAGCTGGGTTGCAGTCATGACAGGGCAGAACCTAATACCAAACGGTTTTGATGTGCGAGCAAACGCCATGCCTCTGGATGATGTCTTGGCCAGAACTGATCACATTAAGAGAGCCAGCCAAGACGCTGTAAAACAAAGCGCTTCTCATGATGACTACATTAAGACCTTCGGGGCTGCGACGTCAATTATGCCGCTGACGGCTCCAACAACACCGCAGTTTAGTTAACGCCGGATGCAAGCTTTACGAAATATTGTAATATTTGGCAGCGGGCTCGCAGCGCATATAACCGCTGTCGCTCTATCTAAACGGCTTCCTGAGAACATAGGCATCACATTCGTAAAAACGAGGGCCTCACAACCCCAAGATATTTTCTACGGACACATCACCTCGCCTAGTACTTATGACTTTCTTTTAAGCCTAGCGATCTCAGAACCCCAGTTACTATTGGGCACAAACACGACCTTCTCTCTGGGCACGAATTATGAGGACTGGGGAACAAACAAACGCAATTGGATACAGGCCTTTTACAAGCCCTTGCCAATCCATGATGGTGTCAAATTCCATCACTACGTTAACCGCCATGAAAAAGGGGCGCAGGATTGGGACCTTGGCCCTTATATCATGTCCATCGAGGCCGCGAGAAAGGGCGTGTTTGCTCACCCACCAGAAGGCAAGAAAATCCCGCTTGCGAGCGTAAACTATGGCTATCATCTTGATATCAATGAGTGGACGCGGTTTCTGTCGGCAGTCCTTGACGCCTCGCGCGTTAAGATTATTACGGCAAATACAAAGCCCAAAAACTCAACTGAGAACTCTGCAAATTCAATTACGCTTGCTAATGGAGAAATTGTTGAAGGCGATCTTTTTATTAACTGCATGGGACAATATGGGGATGAAAGCGAATATAGAACGCGGGCATTAAAGGCCCAAAGCTATACTGGACCTCAGGACAAAATCAGTGACGTTATATGCAAAATCAAACAAACATCATATGGCTGGCTTAGCGAGACACCGCTCCGAGGCGAGCGCATTCAAACCCATTTTTATCACCCAAAGGATGAGGTGTTGCTTCCAAAAATAGAAGGGTTATCCAAAAAAGTTGAAAGCAATATAGCCATCTGGCGAAGCGAAACCCCATGGTCTGGAAACGTCTTAAAACTCGGCCACAGTGCAGGGGCAATTGAACCGCTTTCCCCTGCCCCCATTATGCTACTGCAGCATGATATAGAGCGCCTGATCGACCTCATTCCGACATCAACTGATATGCGTGTCGAGGCCCGAGAATATAATCGCAGATATACGCAAGATTATGATAACGCTGCAATCTTTCATCGCGCTTTACTCCGCGAAGAAGACACGCCTGCAAATCACTATCAAAAGGCTATCATATCCCTTGATATCCCAACCAAGCTTCAAGTTAAGATAACTCAGTTTGAAAGCCGCGGAGTTTGCGTTTTATTTGATAACGAGCCTTTCAACGAGGAAGACTGGACGCAGCTTCACCTCGGTATGGGCAGAATTCCCGCACGCTATGACCCGCTGGCCGCCCGCATTCCTGATACTCAAATCCACCAAATGCTGAGCAATATGCGCGCCGCGATATCGCAAATGGGTTCAAAAATGCCGCCAGTCGATATATATATGACAGGCTTGCTTAAATTTCTGAAAGACAAACATGGCTGACAAGATGCAGAGCCTTATAAAATCGATTGTTATAGTGGGCGGCGGATCTGCGGGCTGGATGACGGCAGCTGCATTATCGCGAATGTTGCCATCGGATAACGCTGGAAACGGCATGGTGAAAATCACACTGGTTGAATCTGAGCAAATTGGAACAGTCGGTGTTGGTGAAGCGACCATACCCGACATGATAAATTTCAACTCGATGCTTGGCATCAACGAAGCGGAGTTCCTGAAGGCGACAAACGGCACTTTCAAACTTGGTATTGAATTTATTGACTGGGGTAAAAAAGGCGAGTCGTACATTCACCCATTTGGCACGCATGGTGTTGATATGCAGGGTATAGATTTTCATCAATACTGGTTGCACTCGCGCGCCTCGGGGAACCAGACCCCCTTACATGATTACAGCATAACGTCGGTCGCGGCCAAAGACGGCAAGTTTGGAATGCCCGATCCAAATCCGCGCTCGCTGCTTTCTCATCTGCGATATGCCTATCACATTGACGCTACGCTCTATGCAAAATACCTGCGCAATTACGCCGAGGAGCGTGGTGTCACGCGTGTCGAAGGCATTGTTAAACACGTTAAGCAGACCCCCGAGACAGGAGACATCACGGGCGTTACGCTTGAGGACGGAACAGTCGTTAAAGGTGATTTCTTTTTTGACGCAACAGGGTTCCGCGCGCTCCTAACGGAGAAAACACTAAACGTTCCCTTCACGGATTGGAGCCATTGGCTTCCCTGTGACAGCGCTCAAACCGTTGCAAGTGAGCGTGTTGGCGACTTGATTCCTTACACAAAAGCGACAGCAAAAACAGCAGGCTGGCAGTGGCGCATTCCAACACAGCAGAGAACAGGCAACGGGCATATCTACTCCAGTCCTTACATGACCGACGCAGAAGCGCAGGACATTTTAATGGATGGGCTAGACAGCGCGCCCCTGAGCGACCCTCGAAAAATAAGTTTCAAGACCGGACGCCGTGACGCGCTTTGGAATAAAAACTGTATTTCCATTGGCCTCTCGGCAGGCTTCCTTGAACCGCTTGAGTCAACTTCACTTTATCTCATCCAAGTTGGCATAAGCCGTTTTATTAGCTTGTTTCCAAGCGTTGGCGTGTCGCCGGTCATCCGCGACGAGTACAATATTTTAATGCGCAAAGAGTTTGATCAAGTTCGCGACTTTATTATCCTCCATTATGTCGCTACAGAACGGGACGATAGCGCGTTTTGGAATTACTGCCGCAATATTAACATTCCCGATAGTCTACAGCGGAAAATAGACTTGTTTTCAGAAGCAGGGCGCGTCTTTCGCTATGATGATGAATTGTTTTCCAAACCGAGCTGGATAGCAGTTTGCTTAGGCCAAAACATCATTCCAAAAGTTAGTGACCCTATTGTCGCCACACTGCCTATTGAGCAGGTCAATCATAGCCTACAATCCATGCGTAAAGCGATGATAGAAACATCAGCGAAAATGCCAACACATGCAGAATTCATACAGCGTTACGGCGCGGCGATTTAGAGATGGACATGCAAGATAGTAAAATCAGAAATATTGTTATTGTCGGCGGTGGCACGGCGGGCTGGATGGTCGCGGCAGCTTTGTCAAAGCTCATAAAAGATAAAGATATCACTATTCGGCTCGTCGAATCTGAGGCCATAGGCACTGTTGGCGTCGGTGAGGCTACTATCCCGCATATCCAATATTTCAACCAGCTATTGGGCCTGAATGAAGATGAATTTGTTCGCAAAACCAATGCAACATTTAAGCTAGGTATCGAGTTTGTAAACTGGGGTAATCTTGGCGAAAGTTACATTCACCCTTTTGGTGATTACGGCATTCCAATGGACGGACTGCGGTTTCATCAAATGTGGCACCGTTATAACCGCATGGGAAAAGCAAAAGCTGTCGATGATTACTGTCTTCCCATTTTGGCCGCGCGTGAAGGAAAGTTCCAAAGACCAGACATGCGGTATAAAAACTCTCCGTTAAAATCAATCACATACGCTTTTCAGTTTGATGCCTCTCTTTACGCTCAATTCATGCGCGAGTTTGCGCAGGCTCGCGGCGTAAAACGGATTGAAGGCCGCATCACACACGCTGATCAAAATGCACAAACAGGACACATTGAAAGCGTAACGCTGGAAAGCGGCGACCTTTACAAAGGCGACCTTTTCATTGATTGCTCAGGCTTCAGAGGGCTGCTGATTGAACAGACACTCAAGACTGGATATTTAGACTGGAGCGCCTACCTGCCATGTGACCGCGCGGTGGCTAGAGCGAGCACATCAGAGGGGCCTCCCCCGCCCTACACGCGAGCCACCGCCAAAGACGCAGGATGGCAATGGCGCATTCCGCTTCAATCCCGTAATGGAAATGGCCACGTTTATTGCTCTAATTATATGAGTGACGCGCAAGCGCTTGATAGTCTTAATAAAGACATTGAAGGCGAGCCAATCTCTGAGCCTAATTTTCTACGGTTTAAAACAGGTATGCGAAAGAAACCTTGGAATAAAAACGTTGTGTCCCTTGGGCTTTCGGCAGGTTTTTTAGAGCCGCTTGAGTCAACGTCAATTCACCTCATTCAAACTGCTGTAGCGCGCCTTATGGCTAATTTTCCTGATAAGAATTTTGCCCAGACAAATATAGATTATTACAACGAGCGCACCCTTGCGGAATATCAGCAAGTGCGAGACTTTCTTATTTTGCACTACTGCGCAACCGAACGTGAAGACACGCCATTTTGGAAGTATTGCAAGTACATGGAAATTCCTCAGACCCTTAAGAAAAGGATTGCACTCTATAAAGACAACGCAAGGCTTTACCGCCATGACAATGAAATATTTGGAGAAACAAGTTGGTTTGCCGTCATGCACGGCCAAGGGCTGTCACCAAAATCCTATCACCCTCTTGCGGACTCAACAAATGAGGAGGACCTAATCACGCGCATGACCGAGCTGGAGACCGTGACCCAAGCCTGTCTCTCGCAAATGCCAACGCACCAAGACTTTATTGCCCACTTTTGCAAAGCCGACTTGTAATTGATATAGTTATTACAACAATCGCACAGGTATATTAAATGAAATCAATTGTTCTCACATTTTTACTCCTTTCCTCCGTCATTGCATTGCCTGCGAGCGCCCAAGAGAAAGCGGCCCAATCGGAACCTATTGACGAGGTCATCGTGACAGGGACATTGCAACGCGATAAGGCTATGGCGGCCTATTTATCGGGTGATTATGTTACGGCAGAAATTGAATTTGAACGTAACGCCTTTTGCGCGCTTCGCGCGACAAGGAACTTTCGAGCGGGCGTAGAAGCGGCAGGCGATAGCACAATTCGAGCCGATGTCGGCGTGGACGCGAATGTGCCAGCGCAACCAACTGGAGGCGTAGGCGGCGTGTCTGGCGGTGGTTTAACGCCCCCCGTGGCGACGCCAACTGCGAGGATTAACGGCTCCAATTTTAAAAAGAACGAGTCAATCGCCCCGCGGACCTGCGAAGATAGAGGCTATCAGCTCTACATGGCGGGACTATCGCAATTAAAGCTAGGAAAATTCGAAGAGTCCAAAGAGTCGTTTCAGCGCGCTGTTGTTCTACGAAAATCAATATATGACGCCTATTTTCGTTTATCGCTCTTGGAGTATCAGGACGGAAACATCAAAGCAGCGCACAAGCATTTCAAACGACTACGCGCGCTACAGAAAAGATGCAGGAAGTGCGAGTCCGAAAAAGAGATAGCTGAACAAGTCGACTATTTGCAAAATATTTTGAAATAAGTGTCTACTGAGCATCTTATTTGACGCGATTAGTTTTGCAGTTTAAACTCTAAAAAAACATGATTTCGGGGATTTAAACATGATCAGACGTACGCTTTTATCACTTTCATACGTGGCCTTTTTAGCCGTATCGACCAGTGTTTATGCAAATGCTCAAGACGCAAATGATGCCGCAATGGCCGAGGCTCTCCAAACGCTTGATGCCTCACTACCAGGCACGCTGATAAACAATCCATATGATATCAAGTGGAATACAGAGGGGTCAGATTTCAGACAGTCAATCGTCAAATCAGAAGGCGCCCCCGGAGGCATGGCCTACAGCGTTACGATAAAGAAAACCAAGGCCAACATTTGGGACACCGCAATACGCATTCCAATGACAACTGATATTGCTAAGGGCGATGTCATCTTGGTTTCGTTTTGGGCCCGCGCGGCAAAGCTTCGCAAAGGGAAGGACACGGGCATCATTCTGGCGGGTTTACAGCGCAACACAGAACCATACGATTCTATCGCCGAGGAAACCTTTGAACCTGGCATGGAATGGAAACTTTACAGCCTCGCCGGCAAAGCTAATCGAGATTATTCAGCGGATAAAACCAACATGAATTTTAACCTCGCAAAAGCAAAGCAAACCCTTGAGTTTGGACAGTTCTATATCATGAACCTCGGGCCGAATGGCGACGCCAGTAAATATATGAAAGACTAGCCATCGCGCTCTAAATCGTACACTCTCGTTTCTTGATTGATATGGAGACGAATATGATAGGTGTAGTCGCGAGATTAGACGTCAAGCCGGATATGGCTGCAGAGTTTGAAGCGGCGGCGGCAGCGCTTGTGAAGGCTGTTAACGCGAATGAAGCGGGCTGTTTGATGTATGAGCTTTACAAATCTCATAAAGACAGCAGCTGCTACGTATTTATGGAAAAATACGCAGACAAAGCTGCATTGGACGCCCACGGCAAGACTGATTATTTCTTGGCCGCTCAAGGTAAACTTGGCCCCTGCCTCGCGGCGCCGCCCGATATTCAAAGTTTTGCGCCCGTTGCTTAGCGGCCTGCCACACGTAAATGTGAGTTTAACTCACAAACATGATGTGGCAAGTCACGCTTGACTAAAACAAGGCCACCGCGCATGAAAAAACCGTTTATTATGTTTATAACTGCTTCAGCCGCGTTGGCAGCTGGGGTATATGCAAGCCCAATTGCGATTTCCCAAGCGTTCTCAAACACGACGGTTACACAACCTACGGCGGCTAATAACCTATTCGTAAAAAAACGCTATTCTATACAGGGCGAATGGTCAGTCATAAGAAAGGACGGTCAAACGCAAATCAAATTTTCTGACAGCTTCAAAACAAAAGGCGGCCCTGACCTTAAGGTGTACCTTTCAACCACACGAATTGAAGACCTTGATAGTCAATCAGCCTCTGAGAATACGGTCAGCATAGGCGTATTGAAGGCAAAATCAGGTGGTCAGATATATACTGTGCCCAATGACATCGACCTCGAGCAGTACCAAAGCGTGATTATCCATTGTGAAGCCTTCTCAGTCTTATGGGGCGGTTTTAACCTCCCCTCATCAAAGGACTCGAGCCCCTAACGTGCTCGATATATCTCGCCTCATATCGCACCGTTTTCGGGGCTTCGCTGAAGAGGAAAATACGATTGCAGGTCTCACCGCCGCCATGTCCAGAGGTGTGGCCTTGTTGGAGTTTGACATTCGCGTAACACGATGCGGCACGCCGCTAATCTATCATGACGAATTTGCGCAAGACGGCGAAGGTGCGATAAGAAAAATCTGTGATATCATGGCTAAGGACTTGATTGGACTAGGGGGGCGTTTTGCGACAATGCCAACCGCAGAGAATTTATTTCATGCCGCAGGACTTCATCCCAACAAAGACGCTCGCTTGCTTGTCGATATAAAAGATGCCGGATTTGAATCAGAAATTCATGCCCTAGTTATGATGGCAGGTATGGGGGAGCGCGTGACATATGTCTCATGGGTCCCTGAATCCCTCTATCAAATTCATGACATTGCGCCTCAGGTGCCACTCTGTTTATCGCATTGGTGCCGCAATCCAAACGCGCTCATCCGAAAACTTCATACGGTTCATGTGGCAAAAAACAACGCCATTCCGAAAGGCAAGCCAACAACAATACATGGCGAACGAAGCGGTTATTTTGTCGATGGCCGTCTTAATGGTGAGTTGCTCGAGATTATAAAATCAACTAAAGGCTCAGTTTGTGTCCCGCAAGATATGGTAAGCGCCGAACTGGTTTCTGCCTATCATGCTACAGGCATTGAGGTATCTGCCTTTTCATATGTCGACTGGCCGAGCATCCTGGCGGCGAACTCAGCTATGAATATCGATCAGTATTTCATCGACGATAAAGCCGTGTTCGACAAATTACCTCAATAACAGCGCGTCAGGAACAAAAAACAAGCATATTTGTTAATTAGCCGCTGAATTACTGCGCAAAACCTACGCTTGACGCATAATAAAGCAGACTCTCGGCCTGAAAGGTGTGTTATTCCCTCTAAAAACCACCATATATAAGGAGCAGCCATGCCAGACTTATTTGAAAACCCTATGGGACTTGACGGATTTGAGTTTATTGAATTTTCTGCACCTGAACGCGGCTTGCTCGAACGCACATTCCTCGCAATGGGCTTTACCAAAATCGCCGTGCACCGGTCCAAAAATGTCGACCTTTGGCGTCAGGGCGACATCAATCTGATAGCCAATTACGAAGAAGGCACACCTGCTCAGCATTTCTGTCGCGAGCATGGTCCCTCGGCCTGCGGGATGGCGTTTCGTGTCCGCGATGCAAAGCTGGCATATGAGCGCGCCCTCGAGCTCGGCGCGGAAGCCGTAAATGTGAAAACAGGGCCTATGGAGCTTTCAATTCCGGCGATTCGCGGCATCGGCGGCGCCCTAATCTACTTCGTTGACCGCTATAATAATGATGGCGACGACATCGACCTGACTATTTATGATATTGATTTTAAATACCTTGAGGGTGTGGACCGCGCACCGAAAGGATTTGGTTTCAATGTTGTCGACCACCTAACCCATAACGTATACCAAGGCCGCATGGATTATTGGGCAGAATATTACGAGCGCCTCTTTAACTTTCGCGAAATCCGCTTCTTTGACATCAAGGGTGAATACACTGGCCTGACATCGCGCGCGCTGTCCGCCCCTGACGGCAAAATCCGTATTCCGCTCAACGAAGAAGGCGAGAATGGCAAAGGTCAAATTCAAGAATACCTCCTTCAGCATCGCGGCGAAGGCATTCAGCACATTGCCCTGTCATGTGACGATCTTCCCGATTGCGTCGACAGACTACGCAACGCGGGCGTCAAACTTATGACAGCCCCGCCTGAAACCTATTATGACATGCTCGAGGAACGTCTCCCTGCGCACGGGGAAGACGCGGGAGAGCTCCAATCGCGCGGGATTTTGCTAGACGGCACCACAGAGGGCGGCACGCCTCGCCTGCTTCTACAGATTTTTGCAGAACCACAAATCGGTCCCGTTTTCTTTGAATTTATTCAGCGCAAAGGAGATGATGGATTTGGCGAGGGCAATTTCAAAGCCTTGTTTAAATCAATTGAGCGCGACCAGATCAATCGCGGCGTTTTAGGCGAAATTCCTGAAGCTAAGGCCCGTGCATAATGACATTGCAACCAATACAGGGTTTCCACCACGTCGCATACCGCTGTAAAGATGCCAAAGAAACAGTTGAATTTTATAACGGCGTTTTGGGTATGGATTTCCAGCTCGCGATAGCAGAGGATTATGTTCCGTCAACGGGGGCTTATGACCCCTATATGCACATTTTTATGGACGCAGGAAACGACAATGTCCTCGCGTTTTTTGAACTCCCTGAGCAGCCGGATATGGGCCGCGACGAGAACACCCCTATCTGGGTACAGCACATCGCAATGCGCGTCGAAAATCTTGAGGCGCTTATGGCTATGAAAGCTCACCTTGAAGACAACGGACTGGATGTTCTTGGCCCGACCCATCATGGTATCTTCAAATCCATCTATTTCTTTGACCCGAACGGCCATAGGCTAGAACTTGTAGCGGACATTGCAACACCCGCTCAAATGAAGAAACTGCACACCGTTGCGCCCGACATGTTGGCGGAGTGGTCCGCCACAAAGAAAGCCCCGCGTCACGCGGCCTGGCTTCACGAAAAAATTAAAAACGAAAGCTAAGTTATGAAACTTGCCTCCCTAAAACTTGGCCGTGATGGTCATCTTGTTGTTGTATCCCGCGACCTTAAAACAGCTGTGGACGCAGGCGAAATTGCGAGCACTATGCAGGATGCACTTGACCGCTGGGACGAATGCGCGCCGCGGCTTAAAGCAAAGTATGATGCACTTAATGCTGGCACAGTTGAAGGCTTTACATTCGTTGAGACGGCTTGCGCCTCACCCCTCCCGCGGGCGTATCAATGGCTCGACGGCTCTGCCTATCTTAATCACGTTGAACTCGTCCGCAAAGCACGCGGTGCGAAAGTGCCCGAGAGCTTTTACGATGATCCGCTTATGTACCAAGGCGGCTCCGATACATTCATTGGCCCGCGGGACGCTATCTTAGCATCAGATGAGGCACACGGCATTGATATGGAAGCGGAAATAACCGTCATAACTGACGACGTGCCCATGGGCGTATCCCCGGAAAGCGCGATAGACCATATTAAGCTAGTAATGCTAGTGAACGACGTCTCTCTCAGAGGCCTTATTCCAGGCGAACTCGCCAAGGGCTTTGGATTTGTCCAAAGTAAAGCCTCTTGCGCCTTCTCGCCGGTAGCAGTCACGCCTGATGAGCTTGGAAAGGCTTGGGAAGACGCCACAATAGATCTCCCCCTCCTCGTTGATTACAATGGCTCGGCTTTTGGCAAAGCCAATGCTAAAACAGATATGACGTTTAACATGGCACAGTTAGTCGCCCATGCTGCCAAAACTCGCCATCTCTGCGCAGGCAGCATTATCGGGTCAGGTACGGTTTCGAACAAATTTGAAGGCTCTGAGGGCAAAAAAATTGAAGACGGCGGTGTCGGCTACAGCTGCATCGCTGAAGTTCGTATGATTGAGAAAATTCAGACGGGTGAGTTTAAGACACCCTTCATGAGCTTTGGCGACACCGTTGGTATCGAAATGCATGACGTCGCTGGAAACTCAATATTTGGCCGTATAGAAAACAAAGTTCAGAAATATACAGGCCCTAAAACAGCATGATGACTTTGTATGGATATTGGCGTTCATCAGCCTCTTATCGATTGCGAATCGCGCTCAACATAAAAGGGGTGGACTATAACTACGTCCCAGTAAACCTCGTGAAAGGGGAGCAACGTAGCGCAGCGCATCTTTCAAGAAACGCCCAAGGTTATGTGCCCGTCTTGGAACTCGAAGACGGTACATGCTTAACCCAGTCTCTAGCGGTAATGGACTACCTCGACGCGACATTTGATACGCCGAAATTTATGCCGCGCGACCCTATATTACGGTCAAAAATTCTGAGCGCCGCCCTCATAATCGCGGCTGATACAGCGCCATTGCAAAACGCCTCCGTTCTCAACCATATTAAGTCAGAATATACACAGGACCAAGAGGCAGCGCTTGCTTGGGCACGTAAATGGATTGAGAACGGCTTTTCCGCGCTAGAAACAATCGCAGCTGAGCGAGAAACAGCCTTCCTTTACACAGACGACCCCGCTTTCTTTGAGATCTGCCTCGTTCCGCAAGTTTATAACGCCCGACGTTTTGGCGTAGATATGTCAGCCTTCCCAGCCCTCTTGGAGATTGATAGTGCCTGTCGCATCCGCCCAGAATTTGCAAATGCGGCCCCTGAAAACCAAATCGATGCTCAGCAAAACTAGCGTAAAAGCCCCTGTCCAAAGCCCGTCTGGGCTTTTATGGTGCCACCATGATTGACGCCACTGACAAACGTATCATTGCCGAACTGGCGAAAGATGGGCGCGTGAGCTGGGTGCAACTATCGGAGCGCGTCAATTTATCGGCTTCGGCTTGCCAACGACGTGTCGAGGCCCTTTTAAGCACCTCAGTCATAGAGCGCTTTACGGTTAGCGTCGCACCGCAAATGATGGGGCATAACATCCAAGCTGTCATTAGCATAAAAGTTGAACGCCAAAAAATAGAGTCAGCAGAGGCATTTCGCCGAAAGATTAAAAGCTATCCGGAGGTGCATAACTTTGTAAAATTATCCGGTAGCATTGATTATCAAATCACCGTCTGGGTCGAAGATATCAAAGCACTGTCCCATTTCATTGATAACAAGCTTCTTGCGCTGGGCGGCGTTGTTGACGCGAACTCCGCAATTGTGCTTGAAAACTACCTCTGCGCGCCATACCAAGCCTAAGGTAAAGAATGGCGAGAGATGCAATGAAGAAAAATGGCCTTGTTATATTTGGCTCAAAAGGGACCGCCCTAGAGCTAGAGGACTACATTACCTCGCTTTTACCTGATGAGTTTAGTTTCGTGAAACGCGTTTACATCGAAGACGATTTGATTGCGAAGAATAATCTGACAGCGTATTTGAACGATGCCGACGTTCAATTACAATACATCTTCGGCGTTATGGATTTCGAGTGGCGTAAGAAAGCATTAGACCAAATTGCGAAGTATTCGAATTTCACGCCATATTCCTTTATTCACCCGAACGCATTTGTCGCCAGCACAGCTGTGATCGGCAAAGGTGTTTTCATTCATGCTAATGTATCAGTCTCAACTGAATGCGTCATCGAAGACCATGTCCTTCTGCACATGAATTCAAGCGTTGGCCATCATTCAAAAATCTCATCCCACGCGACACTTTTGCCGGGTGTTCGCGTATCGGGGAATGTTACGATTGGAGAGCGCTGCATAATCGGATCAAATTCCGTCGTGTTCCAAGGCGTAAGCATAGGGGACGACAACCGAATTGATTGCCTTTCCTATATTAAATCAGATCTTTCCGAAAATATGATTACATTTGCGGCAATGCCCACGTCCAAACCGCGGCGCAAAAGCTAAATTTCTGCAATATCGTCGCAGCCACCACATCACCATAGCTATCTCTTGCATGACGCGATGATTTCCGACAAAATTAGAAAAAACAAGAAACGATGGTGTGGCTATGATATTGGTGAAAGACGACGGAGCCGTGCGTATTATTACGCTTAACCGCCCTGAAAAAATGAACGCCTATAATGTTACCCTCCACAATGCGCTCAATGATGCTATTATTGAGGCCGATAAAGACAACATTGTACGCGTCATTGTTATTACTGGCGCAGGCAAAGCCTTTTGCGCAGGGGCAGATATTAGCCAAGGCTTTGGCGGCGCAGGCCTTGCCGACGCGGCCGTCGTACTGGACGGCGTCGAACGTGATTTTGGCGGGATATTAGCGCTCACAATTTTCGAATGCGATACACCGATTATTGCAGCCATTAACGGTGTGGCTGTCGGCATTGGCGCGACCATGACTTTGCCAATGGATATCAAGATAGCCTCTGAAACGATGCGTATGGGCTTTCCATTCGCGCGGCGCGGCATCGTATTTGACGCGGCTTCAAGCTGGTTTCTACCGCGAATAATTGGTTGGGCCAAAGCGCAAGAACTTATTGTGCGCGGACATATCTTTGGCGCAGAAGACGCTCTCTCCATGGGCCTTGTGAGTGAAGTCCTGCCACAATCACAGGTTTTACCGCGCGCCATGGAACTCGCGCAAGACATTGCCGCGAATTGCTCTCCCACAAGCATGGCTAATAATAAACGACTTCTGCGCGCCAGCCAGCTGAACACAAATCCATTTGGCGGCGGCGCAATGGGCGCACACATGGCAGAAAGTGTCTTGCTGACCGAAGCCTTCAAATCAGCCGATTGCAAAGAAGGCGTGAAAGCGTTTCTTGAGAAGCGACCTGCGCAATTCCCTGCCCGCGAGACAGAGACATAAACTATGATCGAAGCAGACGAAATAAAGAGTTATGACTACGTTATAGCCGGCGCAGGTTCAGCAGGCTGCACGCTTGCCGCGCGCCTATCGGAAGACCCGAATGTCACGGTTTGTCTTATTGAAGCGGGTCAAAACCATAAGCATTGGTCCGTACGCATACCCGCTATGTCGCTTGTGAATATGGTGCTTAAAAAGCGCAACTGGGGCTTTGAAACTGTACCCCAAAAAGGACTGAATGGCCGCCTCGGGTATCAGCCGCGCGGCAAAATGCTCGGCGGCTCATCTGGTACAAACGCCATGATTTATATTCGCGGGAACAAAGCTGACTATGACGGCTGGGCTGCGCTGGGCAATGATGGATGGAGTTACGATGACGTCCTACCTTATTTCAAAAAGTCGGAGAACCGCGAAGCAGGCCGTGACGCCTTTCACGGCGAAGGCGGGCCGCTCAATGTTGCCCCCGTTATGAGCCCCGGTTCTGTAAACGATATGTTTCTCAAGGCTTGCTCAGAAATGCAGCTCCTAATGAATGATGATTTTAACGGCGAAACCCAAGAGGGCGTAGGCTATTACGAGGTGACGCAAAAAAATGGCGAGCGCTGGTCAACTGCTCGGGCTTTTCTTGAGGATGCGCAAAAACGCGAGAACTTAACGGTTATTACTGGCGCGCATATTGACCGCGTTAACATAGGCGAAGGCCGCGCGACGGGCCTGACCTACCGTACCAAAAAACATATTCACGTTGTCAAATCCTACAGAGAGACAATCGTGTCCGCAGGTGCGTTTGGTTCCCCGCAGTTGCTGTTGCTATCAGGCATCGGGGAAAGAGAGCAACTGGCGCGTTTTGGTATCGCGCAAAAGGTTGACCTGCCTGGCGTTGGCGAAAACTTACAAGATCACATTGATCACATCATCAGTTTTAATGGCAATGTGAAAGACAATATTGGGTTTTCCGTAATGGGCGGACTGCGTATGGTTGGGGAGTTTTTCAAATATCAATTTGGCCGTAAGGGCATGTTGACAACCAATTATGCTGAGAGCGGCGGCTTTGTGTATACGGACCGCAGTGAACCGTCCCCTGACGTTCAGTTGCATATGATACGCGCGGTTGTGGATGATCACGGGCGTAAGCTTCATTGGGGCCATGGGTTTAGCCTGCACGCCTGCGTGCTTCGCCCTAAAAGCCGAGGCCGGGTAACACTCGCAAGTTCCGACCCGCGTGACCCACCCGCAATAGACCCCGCTTTCCTTGAAGATGAGCGCGATATGGAGACCCTGTTTAAAGGTGCTAAATTGGCTCAAGAAATATGCCGTAGTGACGCCTTTGAAGCGGTGCGTGGAAAACCCTTTTACGATTCCGATACCAATAACGATACTATATTACGGGAGGATATTCGAAGCCGCGCAGATACTGTCTATCACCCAGTCGGAACCTGCAAGATGGGCATAGACGATATGGCCGTTGTTGACCAGCGCCTGCGGGTGCGCGGCATAGAAGGACTCCGCGTTGTAGATGCCGCCATCATGCCCAATATCATCAGCGGCAACACAAATGCTCCCACGATTATGATTGCAGAGAAAGCCGCGGACATGATTAAAGAAGACAATGCAAACACCGACGCTGCGGCAGCCTAGACAATGGAGGCGGTAGGGTTTGATGCCAATACGGCTAGATTAACGATTTTTCTTAGCTTTCTTATAGGCATGTCAGCCCTTGAGGTTTTTATTCCGCGAAAAACTCGCGTTGCGAAACGAGCCAACCGCTGGCTCACGAATATTGGCTTTGCCCTTATCAATACAGTGGCTTTGCGTTTCCTAGTGCCAGTCGCGGCCGTCGGGGCCGCTCTATGGGCGCAGAAAAACAGCTTTGGGATTTTCAACGTCCTAAACATACCGATGACCCTGACAATCGTCGCCGCAATAATTATTCTAGATTTGGCGCTGTATTGGCAGCATGTTGCGACACATAAAATTCCTCTATTCTGGCGTTTCCACAAAGTTCATCACGCCGATCGCGACCTTGACGCGACCAGCGGCATTAGATTTCACCCTGTAGAAATTTGTATTTCTATGGTGTTTAAAATGGCGATTGTTACCCTGATTGGCGCGCCGCTCATTGCAGTCGTAATATTTGAAATTATCCTCAATGCCTGCGCACTTTTTAACCACGCTAATGTCAGGCTTCCTCTGTGGCTAGACCGCGTGCTTCGCATTTTTATCGTGACGCCCGATTACCACCGCGTGCATCACTCCGTCATCGAAACAGAGACGAACTCAAATTACGGGTTTAGCCTGACGCTATGGGATCATCTTTTTAAGAGTTATCAGGCGCAGCCTTCTGCAGGACATGACGGCATGACAATTGGCCTATCGGAATATCAAGACACAGGACCACAAAGACTGAGCTGGAGCTTGACCCTTCCGTTTAAATAATCGCCCCTAACAAGACATTCACCCTTGGCACTTCCATATGCAATTTTTAGCATATACTTTCACGCTGGAGTCAGTAAGTTTGCTAATAACGCAAAGAGCCATTGGGAAGCATAGCATGGATATTTATACAGATAGTCACCGCGAAATTCAGCGAACTATGCGGAAAATTGTCAAAAACGATATCAATCCATATGTTGATCAGTGGGAGAAAGAGCGAATTTTTCCCGCGCATGAAGTCTTTAAAAAGCTTGGTAATGCGGGACTGCTCGGCATCCAAAAACCAGAGAAATTTGGCGGCATGGGCCTAGACTATACCTATAACGTGGCCGCCGTTGAAGCGATGGGCGACATAAACTGCGCTGGCATTCCCATGGCCATTGGGGTGCAAACGGATATGGCCACGCCTGCGCTCGCTCAATATGGCTCAGATGAGCTATGCGAAGAGTTCCTGCGCCCCGCTATTGCAGGTGACAAAGTCGCTTGTATTGGCGTATCTGAACCTCATGCCGGGTCGGATGTCGCAAACATCAAAAGTTACGCCCGAAAAGACGGCGATGACTACATTATCAACGGTTCCAAAATGTGGATTACCAATAGCTTTCAAGCGGACTTCATGACGATGCTTGTTAATACCGGCGACAGTGACAAGCACAGCAACAAAAGTCTCGTCATAGTTCCCATGGATACGCCAGGCGTTATTCGTGCCAAAAAATTAGAAAAGATTGGTAATCGTAGTTCGGATACGGGGCAGATTTTCTTTGAAGATGTCCGCATCCCGCAGCGCCATCTAATTGGGCAAGAAGGTGCAGGCTTTATTTATCAAATGAAGCAATTTGAGGAGGAGCGCCTATGGGCCGCGGTGTCCACTCTTCCTGGTCTTCAGGCCTGTATCGACGAAACTGTGGCCTATGCCCGCGAACGGCAGGTTTTTGGTAAATCAATTTTGGACAACCAAGTCGTACATTACCGCCTTGCTGAACTGCAAATTGAAGTCGAAATGTACCGCGCGCTTGTCGAAAAATGCGTTGCGCAATACGCAGCGGGAGAAAATATTACGAAGCTTGTGTCTATGGTCAAAGTGAAGTCAGGACGGCTCTTGCGTGAAGTTACGGATAGTTGCCTGCAATATTGGGGCGGCATGGGATATATGGACGAGACTCCGGTCTCTCGCCGCTGGCGCGATGGACGGCTTGCCTCCATTGGCGGCGGCGCCGACGAAGTTATGTTGGGCGTGATTTGCAAAATGCTGGGCACTGCTCCCTCAAGGAAGAAATAGGAGACTACCATGAGAGCACTCGTCGTTCACGAATTTAAACATTACGCTAAACACACAGTCGAGGAGATGGCGGCGCCAAAGCTAAAAAGTGGTCACATTCGTATCGAAGTTCATGCAGCGGGCGTAAACTTTCCCGACATATTATTGGTTCAGGGCAAGTATCAAATGAAACCGCCCTTCCCCTTTATCCCTGGGTCAGAAGCGGCGGGCGTAATCACTGAACTTGCGGATGACGTACCGCATTTAAAAGTCGGTATGCGCGTTGGCTGTATGGTGCAGCTTGGCGGCTTCGCGACAGAAGTCGTCGCTCATATGAGCACGGTATACCCCATTGGCGACATGCCGTTTGATGTCGCCGCAGGCATGGCCCTCGTATACGGCACAAGCTATCACGCACTCAAACAGCGAGCACGTTTGCAGCCCGGCGAGAAAATGCTTGTCCTCGGCGCGGCGGGCGGCGTTGGACTTGCGGCGGTTGAGCTTGGCAAGGTCATGGGCGCAGAGGTAATTGCCGCAGCAGGTACAGCAGAGAAGCTTGAGGTTTGCAAAGAATACGGCGCGGCCCACGGCATAAATTATACCAATGAGCATTTAAAGGCACGCGCCAAAGAACTCAGCGGCGGCAAAGGGGTAAACGTTGTATATGACCCTGTTGGCGATAAATTCGCGGAACCCGCTTTTCGGTCTATGGACTGGATGGGCCGATATCTTGTCGTAGGCTTCGCTGCTGGTGAAATTCCAAAGTTGCCGCTAAACCTAGCGCTTCTTAAATCAGCAGATATTCGCGGCGTTTTCTGGGGAACATGGACGATGCGTGACCCCAAAGGCCATATGGAAAACATGGGTGAATTGCTGAATTGGGTTAAAGAAGGCAAGATTAATCCGCGCGTATCCAGCCATCACTCACTAGAGAATTTCGCAGACGCCTTTGATGAATTGACCTCTCGCAAAGCAATCGGCAAAGTCATTCTAACAATGAAGTAACGCTTGAAAGGCCGGACCATGCATAGCTTCCAAACAGTTGCAGACATCCGCATTGACGCTGGAGGCACAGCCAAGCTCGACCACTATGTAGAGGGGCTATCGCGCAACAAACGTATCGCCATAATTACCGATATGGGCGTGCGCGGCCTCGGACTGATTGATGCCGGGCTGGAAGCGCTTCGAAGCGCAGGCTTTGAGATTTTGGTTTTCGACGATGTGGTTGCAGACCCGCCTGAGTCTATTGTTTTGCAAGGCGCAAAGGCCGTAAAGGGATTTGGCGCAGGTCTGATCATTGGTTTTGGCGGCGGCTCCCCGATGGATACAGCCAAGGTCATTGCGCACCTCGCGGGATGTGATCAACCGCTAGAGACACTATATGGCGTCGGCAACGCCAAAGGGCCAAAGCTCCCCCTCCTCCTCGTTCCAACAACAGCTGGCACAGGGTCCGAAGTGACCAATGTTGCCATCATCACGACAGGAAAAACCGCTAAAAAGGGTATTGTTGCGGATAGCCTGTATGCGGACCGCGTTCTTTTGGACGCAGAGCTTACCTTTGGCCTTCCAAAACACATCACAGCGGCCACAGGCATTGACGCCATGGTTCACGCCATAGAGGCTTACACGTCCATTATTCATAAGAACCCCTTATCGGACGCGCTAGCTCTCACCGCTCTTAGAAAGCTGGACCGCAGTATCGTGACAGCATGTGATGACCCCACGAATGTGGACGCCCGCAATGATATGTTGATAGGCGCAATGCTTGCGGGACAGGCGTTTTCAAACGCGCCCTGCGCCGCTGTGCATGCGCTTGCTTATCCTCTTGGCGGTTTTTTCCATGTGCCGCACGGGCTATCAAACGCGCTCGTTTTGACCGAAGTTATGAAATATAACGCGCCAAAAGCTGATGAATGGTATGCGGAGATTGCGCAGGATATGGGCGCTGGGCAAACTGGCAATGCACTCATTGATAAGATGGAGGCCATCAAAGACGCAACCAAGGTTCCTCAAACCTTGCGCGAAGTAAAAATTACGGCGGACGCCATTCCGATGATGGCCAAAGATGCCATGACCAAAGACCGTCTTCTGATGAATAATGCCCGCGAGATGACTTATGACGCGACGGTCAAAATTTACGAAGCGATACTGTAATGCGTCCCGGGCCAGACGCGCTGGAGAGCTATCCTCACCGCCTGACGATAGCGACGCGATGGGCCGATAATGACGTCTATGGGCATGTGAATAATTCGGTTTACTACTATTATTTTGATACGGTGGTGAACCGGTGGCTCATCGACAACGGCCTTTTGGAGATTGGCAAGAGCGAATCCATAGGTCTTGTTGTGGAAACAGCTTGCTGCTATTTTGCGCCCATAGAGTTTCCCGATGATGTCGTCGCGGGGCTTAGAGTCGCCAAAATCGGAACGTCGTCTGTACGCTATGAAATTGGCCTGTTCAGGAACGCAGAAACGCAAGCGTCCGCACAGGGTTACTTTGTCCATGTTTACGTTGATGAAAAAAATCGCAAACCAGCGCCAATATCTGATATAATGAAAAAAAAGCTCAACCAAATTGGTCAATCAGGGGAGATTTCCACATGAACGCTTTAAACGATATTCTTAAAGACGACCCCGCCCTCGTAAGCGAGAGAGCGAAATTTACCCGTATGCAAGACGGCACGATCGAAGACTGGATGAAAATCGGCGCGGCGCATAAACAGGATTTCACGAAATCAGCTGACCGTTTCATCGAGATGCTAAAGCAGCTTGAAAATGCCACGCTTGGTTTTGCTTGTGACCAACTTCAGCATGCTCTGATGTGCGGTACGCTCGCACGGCGCGACGGGGCGACAGATGAGCAAATCGTTGTCGCGCTGTGCCATGACATGGCAAAAGTCATAAATGTACCCAATCACGGCCCCATTGCCGCAGAAATGCTGCGTCCTTACATTTCCGATGACAGCTACCATGTATTACGGAATCATCAAGCTTTCCAGGGAGAGCATTACTATCACTATATGGGCGCGCCAACAGACTTGCGTTTGCAGTGGAAAGACGAGCCTTGGTATGATTACGCCGTCAAATTGGTGGACGAATGGGACGCCCCTGCGTTCGACCCCGATTTTGAGGTAGATAGCCTCGAAAGCTTCATTCCGCTTATTCGCAAAGTGATACACGACAGCCCGATGCCGCTTTAGGTATTTAGCATGAGTGGTAATAACATCCATAAAGGGCAGTGCCATTGCCGCGCTGTGCGTTTCACTTTCACGGCGCCCCCTGTTATGGATGTCACCCACTGCGACTGTTCTATATGTCATATGACGGGGTATCAGCACGTCTTTATCCCGCAAAGCGATGTGACGTTCACCGCAGGCAAAGACACCCTTAAACTCTACACTTTTGGAACGGGCGCCGCGAAGCATCTATTTTGCATGACCTGCGGAATAAAGCCGCTCTATATCCCACGCTCCCATCCAGATTGCTACAGTGTCAATCTGCGCTGCGTCGACAACGGTACATTGACACCAGGTAGGGATATCATCTTTTCAGGTAAAAATTGGGAAGAAAATATTGGTGGATTAAAGCAGGAAACCTAGCAAACTGCCACCCTCCGGATTGCCATATTACCACCTTTCCGCTGTTTCATTACGAGCACCTAACGCCTGAATTACATTTTTGAAACATAGAAACTAAATCTGACTTCAACTCCGTAAGCATTTCATCTCGTATAAACGGGGCAACGTTGGACCCCTTTCCCCTCTAACGGTCCGCCTATGGAGAGACTTATGAAAATTTTATCTTCCCTTGCCCTTACAACTGCCGCGCTTGGTTTTGCTAACACAGCATCTGCTGGAGATTGCAGTACGAAGAAAGCCAATAAAACGGCACAGTATTCAACCACAGCTATGACACCGCAAACCGCAGTGCTTGGCGCTTCAAATCAAGCGGCAACCGTCCAAACTGTTGGATATCAAAAAGCAACGAAAGGCACAATTGTTGACGCCGCTGTTGCAACGCCAGATTTGTCGACGCTAGTAACGGCAGTAAAGGCGGCTGACCTCGTGGGTACACTCTCGAGCGATGGCCCATTTACAGTTTTTGCGCCAACAAACGCCGCCTTTAACGCCCTGCCTGCTGGAACCGTGGAGACCCTTCTGAAGCCAGAAAACAAAGGTCAATTACAGACAATCCTAAAGGCGCACGTGGTCTCAGGAAAGTTTAAGGCCAAGAATATCGTCGCGCTCGCGGAAGCCAACGGCGGCTCAGTCGAAATTGATACAGTCTCAGGCGACACGCTAACGGCTATTCTCTCGGGGGGTAAACTATACGTCAAAGACGAAAATGGTGGCCTCGCGGGCGTTACTATCGCTGACATCAAAAAGTCAAATGGCGTAGTTCACGTGATGGACAGCGTATTGCTGCCTGTCACGGATGACTACTCATAGATTTTACTATTAAATGAGAAGGCAGGGCTTAGCCCTGCCTTTTTTGGGTCCGTAAACGACTGACATTGTCACTTAGCTATTAACCGGAAAGCAATATCTACGCGCTAACTTCTCTTTGCAGAATGCAACTATTGGGGATAAACGATGTTACGCAAGCTTGGTTTGACAACAGCTCTAGTGGCCACTGGCCTCGCCGCCGCTTTTTTAGCGGCGCCTCTCGCTGCGGCATTTGGTGTGGGTGTACAGCCCTCAACCGTCGAAATGACAGTCAAACCTGGTGATCGCCAGCGCCAAGTGGTGACCATCGGCAACGTCCATAAGTCAAAGACAATTAGCCTGACAATGGGTCTTGCGGACTGGTCATTAGATAAAGACGGTAAACTTATTCTGGATGCGCCTGGCGAAACGAACCG
>CAKZTE010000083.1 GCA_937923115.1 uncultured Caulobacterales bacterium
GGAAAGCCTCGGCATTACAACGGCGCAAGTTGCTAATCAAATCCGCCAAGGTTTCTTTGGCGAGGAGGTGCAGCGCCTGCCGCGCGACGGTGAAGATGTACGCGTTTACGTGCGTTACCCGCGCGCAGATCGAGAGAGCCTTGATTTCCTCAAATCTATTCGCATTCGTGCCAATGACGGACGCGAAATCCCCCTCGGAGCCGTAGCAGAGCTTCGCTTTGAAAAAGGGACAAACCGCATCTTACGCCGCGAACGTCAGCGGGCCATTATTGTCAGCGCCGAAGTCACTTCAGAACGTGTCGAAGAGATTCGCAAGGCGCTTAATGATGGGTTCTTTGATGACTTTGACCAAGTTCATCCGACGGTCACGCGGGGCAATATTGGCAACGCCCAAGATGAAGCAGAGTTTCAGCAAGAGATTTTTACTCTCATGCTCATCGCGATTGGCGTGGCCTATGTTCTTGTCGCCGTGTCCTTTGGGTCATATTCCGAGCCCATTCTTATTTTGCTCGCCGCTATTCCATTTTGTTATTGCGGTATGATTATCGGGCATCTGGTCATGGGCGCGGACATGTCGCTGCTTTCGCTACTGGGGATGTTTGCCGCCGCAGGGGTCGCGGTAAATGATAACCTTGTCTTGCTAGATTATGTGCATAAGCTACGCGACAAAGGCATGGACGGCGCGCAGGCCCTTATCGAAGCAGGCACGCGGCGTTTTCGTCCTATATTGCTGACCTCGCTCACGACCTTCATCGGCCTTTTGCCGCTTTTGATGGAGCGCTCATTGCAGGCCCAATGGCTCATTCCGATTGGTATAAGCCTCGCCTTTGGCGTGTTATTCGCGCTCTTTGTGACGCTGTTATTTGTGCCCGCGCTTTACGGAATTGGGGCGGACATACGCCGCGGCGCAAGCTATCTGCTAAACGGCAAGCCGCAACCACATTTCACCAAGAACCTTGCCCTTGAAGCCACATGAAATTTGAGTCAGACAAACTTTATGACATCTGACCCCAAAACCATTCCTGTTATTATCGGCATCGGAGAGATCACCGAAAAGCTGGGAAGCAATGTTATCCCGCGCGAACCGCTAACGCTGATGCGCGATGCGGTGCGGCTTGCAGAAAGCGACGCGGGCGTGTCGATTGATAAGCTTGATAGTCTTGACGTGGTTATGCCGATGAGCTGGCGTTATAGCGACCTTGCTGCGCAATTATCAGAGGCCCTTGGCGCGGCCCCGTCCCGCGCAAAGTTGGGGCCCTCTGGTGGGGAAACGCCGCTTAAATACATTCATCAAGCGGCCAAGCGCATTGCAAGCGGGCAAAGCAGCATAGCCGCTGTTGTCGGCGGCGAGGCGCAATATTCTTTGACAAGCTTTCAGCGCGCAGGCGAGCAGCCACCTTGGACGCCCTTTGCGATGGACGGACCAAATTTTGCCGAAACAGGCGACGCCATAGACCCGCTCGCGGTGAAACATGGCCTTTACATGCCCGTAAATGTTTACGGCCTTTTTGAAGCGGCCTCTGCCCATCACTGGGGCCAAACGCCCAAGCAGGCGCAAAATGAGAGCGCTAGGATTTGGGAGCGTTACGCGGCAGCGGCATCGGAAAACCCGTACAGTTGGAGGACGGACACGCGATCGGCTGATGACATCAAAACCGTTACGCCCAAAAACCGCCTGATTGGCGGCCCTTACCCGAAGTCTATGGTCGCAAATATGAACGTTAACCAGAGCGCCGCAGTGCTGATTTCGTCGCTTGCAATAGCGCGCGCAAACGGGATTTCTGACGACAAATGTGTCTTTATTACAGGAGGCGCGAGCGCGGATGAACCGCGTAATTTCTTAAAACGCGATCAGTTTGCAGCCTGTCACGCCCAAGATGAGGTGCTGAGGGCCATGCAAACGATGGGCAGCGGCGAATTGGGCGCTTTGGAGCTTTATTCCTGCTTTCCTTGCGTGCCAAAAATGGCGCATCGCACATTAGGACTAGAGGATGACTCCTCGCCCACCGTGACGGGCGGACTGAGCTTTTTTGGCGCACCGCTGAACAATTACATGTGCCACGCGACCTGCGCTATGGTGCGCGCCATTCGGGGCGGCGAGCCCGTCGGTACGCTTTACGGCCAAGGCGAATTTATGACTAAGCATTACGGACTGCGGCTCTCGCGCGCATTTGAAAAGATGGCAGAAGAATTCAGCGTCCAAGCTAAAGCTGATGCCGCATCAGGCGACGTCCCGCCGCTTAGTTCCGCTTATGGAGGGGCCGCGGCCCTAGAGACCTTTACGATGATGTATGACCGCAGCGGGCAGCCGACTCACGGCGTAATTCTTGCCCGCACTTTGGACGGAAATCGCGCTCTCGCCTCCTTACCAGCCAAGGACGCGGACGGCCTCGCCATTTTAATGAGCCAAGAAAGATACCCGATTGGCCTCTTTGGCCATATCGTTCAGCCCGACAAAGGGGCGGCTATCTGGCATTTCGCTTAGGCTTTGCGGCGCGTCCCTTTAGCGGGCGGCGACTCTGCGCCTCCCGCAAAACATTGCGCAATTTGCATCCATTGCTGCGCCGTTTCTCCCGCCATCATCAGTTCTGTATCGCCTATGTTTCGGCATTGAGTCACGACTTGGCAGAACGCTTCGGCCGACCCTTCCACCCAGTTATCGTCCTGCGGTTCATTCCACTCCCAAAGGCTACCATCGGGCGCCGTCAGTTTGACATAAGGCTTAGGTAGCGGCGGGGTGAGGCCTCTGACTTTAAAGGACCAGCTATAGGTCGTCACGCCAATGTGGGCGACGTTCTTTAGCCGCGCGCCATTAACACGGGTAAGTCCAAGCACATCATAAATCGCCTGCGCATGCGCCCAATGCTCCATTTGCCGTGCGATTATACAGGATGCCGCCGACATTTCAGGTCCTACCCATTTGACGCGGCGCTCTGGGGCGGCGTCCGCAAACCGCTTCGCCATTACAGGATAAAATGTGGCCCAATCCTTAAAAAGCGCGCGCCCTGTTTTACCGCCGAAATAGCCGTTCTGAAGCTCAATATGTCCTTGCCCCTTCTGCAGTCCAGCCATCGCCTTACCGCCAAATTCGGCGAAGCCTTTGGAGTCGGTTAGCGTTAAATCAGCCGCGATATTCCACAGATGTAAATGGGCAACAATGTCCGAAATTGTCCAGCCTTTGAACAAGGTCGGGCGCGCGTATTCTTGCTCGCTAAGCGGGGTGAGAATCGCCGAAATTGCATCGCATTCATTCTTAAAGTCTAAAGCCGCTTGCATGATTACAGTCCCATTTGGCGGACCGCGAGGTCGCGCATAATTTCTTCGGAGCCGCCGCCAATCGCAATGACTTTGACTTCACGGTAAACATTCTCCACGCGGCTACCGCGCAGATAACCCGCGCCGCCCAGAATTTGCATCGCCTCTGACGCGCAAAATTCGAGAGCCTTTGTTGCAAAGAACTTAGATTTGCATATCTCTGCCACGGGGATTTTGCCTTGATCAATGCGCCAGCAAATATTTTGAAGATAAGACTCGACTACATCAATGCGCGCTGACATTTCTGCGATTTTATGGCGAATGATTTGATGTTTTATCAGCGGCTTACCAAAAGTTTCGCGCTGTTGTGCCCATTCAATCGAATCCTCGAGACAGACTTTCATCATTCCCAGCGCGCAGGCGGACAAGCCAAGCCGCTCGTAATTAAAGTTGTTCATCACCTGAATGAAGCCATAATCTTGCTGCCCCATCAAATTTTCTGCGGGTATGCGGCAATCGTCAAAAAACAGTGTGGCTTGGTTACTGGCCCACCAGCCCATTTTCTTGGGCAGCGGCGTGCGCGTGAATCCTGGGGCATCCTTTTCTACGAAAAATAGCGATATCCCCATGAGGCCCGGCGGGCCCGTGCGGGCCGCAATCACAAAGTAATCAGCCTCCATACCCCCTGTAATAAAGGTCTTGGACCCGTTAAGAACCCACTCACCCCCATCCCGCTTAGCGGTTGTTTTCAAGCGCGCGACATCTGAGCCGCCGCTAGGTTCTGTGATGCCAAGCCCAGCCCCTTTACGGCCTTCGACAATATCTTTAAGGCAGCGAGCTTTTATGTTATCGCTCGCAAGTTTTTGTATAGGATCAATCGCGATACTACGCCCGCCAAGTGCGGCGGAGACGCCTCCTGCCCCGCACATTGACATTGCCACAGCATAATCGACGCGCATGAACGGGTCATCAAATCCCAGACCGCCATATTCTTGGTCGATACCGAATCCGAACACGCCGAGCGCGGCGATTTTCGAGTGAAGCTCCCACGGGACCTGCCCTGCCTCGTCCCACTCAAACGCGTGAGGCGCGATTTCTTTGGCCACAAAGGCCTCAATCGTTTCGCGAAACGCTTTGCGCTCCGGTGTGTCAAATGCATGTTTCATGATTATCCCCTACAGACCCAACTGTAACTGCAATATGGGCGGCATCAAGGCTATGTTTTGAATGAGGCGGTCACGCATTTGAATATAGCGACTGCCATATCAGCGATGCCCGAAAAACAGCTGGATTCCCCACATAGAAAAAAAAGCCGTATAGTGGCAAAACATCGTTGACGACGCGGGCAGGCAAAGCTAGACAGCGCGAACATCTTAGCGGGTGTAGCTCAGTTGGTTAGAGCGCCGGCCTGTCACGCCGGAGGCCGCGGGTTCGAGTCCCGTCACTCGCGCCATTTCTTTCGAAATGGTAGATACAAAAGCCCTTATCTTCGGATGGGGGCTTTTTTGTGCTTTGGCCTCGCCCGTCTACCGCTATAGTTGAGAAAATGGAGACCTCTATGCGCGCAAATACAACTGCTTTAATTCTTGCCCTTAGCTTATCCGCTTGCGGGGCGCAGACTCCGGCCGCTCAGGATGCTTCCGCGCCCGCCAAGGTTCAAACCAATAGGTCCGTCGAAGTCTCTGCCAAGATTTCTGAAACGCCCGAGGTTATAGTCCCCGCCAGCTATGATGCAAAAATGTCGGCCCTTACCGCCTCGCCCAAGGTGCAAGCCGCCTTCGCGACCTTCAAAGCCGACCGCCAGAAAAATGTAGATGACCTGATCGAAATAACAGAGATCCCCGCCCCGCCCTTTGGTGAGGAGACGCGCGGCGAACATATAGCCAAAATGTTTCAGGACGCGGGTATTGGCGACGTAAACATTGACGAGGTTGGCAATGTTATAGCCCGCTTGCCCGGCACGACTGGAGACAAGACTGTTGCCCTACTCGCGCACATCGACACTGTGTTTCCTATTGAAACTGACGTAACCGTTCGCAAAGACGGCGATACTTATATAGCGCCTGGTATCGGCGATAATTCACGCGGCATTGTTGTTATGCTTAGCCTCATCCGTGCCATGAAAGCGCACAATATCAAAACCGAAGCGGATGTACTTTTCATTGGTAACATTGGCGAGGAAGGCCTTGGCGATTTGCGCGGAGTGAAACATCTCTACCGAGACGGCACGCCAAAGATTGATGCCATGCTTGCGATTGATGCGGGCCGCACGGATAGCTTGATTTATGGCGCCGTCGGCTCTTTTCGTTACCGCGTCACAGTACAAGGGCCCGGCGGGCACAGTTGGAGCGATTTTGGCGACGCAAACCCTCACCATGCTTTAGGCCGCATTATCACACTGTTTTCTGAGCGTTCGCCTGCGGTGTCGGCCAGCGGACCGCGAACAAGCTTTAGCGTGGGCCGTATTGGCGGAGGAACGTCCATCAACTCCATTCCGTTTGAAAGCTGGATGGAAGTCGATATGCGCTCAGTGAATATGGACAAACTTCGCGAGATGGACGCTGTTTTCAGACAGGCCGTTACGGACGGCTTGGCCGCAGAGAATACAGCCCGTAAACAGGGCGACGAGATCACAGTGAATGTCGAAAAGGTCGGGGACCGCCCCGCAGGCGTTGCCCCCCTTGATCAGCCGCTAATATTGGACGCCGCCGCCGCAATGCAAGTGCTCGGCATAAAGCCCAAACTTAGCTTGTCTTCCACCGACGCAAATACCCCCATTTCCATGGGGTTACCCGCAATCACAATTGGACGCGGGGGCGTGTCCAAAGGCGCCCACTCCTTTGAAGAGACCTGGACAGATACGAATTCACATGAGGCGATAGAATTGGCCCTGCTAATTACGCTTGCGCAAGCAGGATATGTCCAAGACTAATTGAAATAACGCGTAAAAAACGGCCCCTCAGGGCCGCTCTATTTAAGAAAATGGTGGGCGATAACGGGTTCGAACCGCTGACCCTCTCGGTGTAAACGAGATGCTCTACCAGCTGAGCTAATCGCCCATTTTCTGAGTCTCGATACTAACAACAATATCGAGGCGCTTAATGCGCTGCTTGACCGCCAAGGTCAACCTTTCCGCCCATAATAATTCCACTTAATGCGGCTTCATCAGAGGCGCTCCACTTAATCTTTTTAACTTTACGCGTCAATGCATTCGCAAGGACCTCATCGACTGTTGAAACAGGAATAATTTCCAAGGCATTTTTGACGTTATCAGGGATATCAGCAAGGTCTTTGACGTTATCCTCAGGGATAAGAACGATCTTTACGCCGCCCCTCAGGGCTGCGAGCATTTTCTCCTTTAGACCGCCAATCGGCAGCACACGGCCACGAAGTGTTACTTCGCCCGTCATTGCAACATCCTTACGCACAGGGATTTGTGTCAGCACAGAGACCATGGCCGTGACCATGCCAACGCCTGCGCTTGGCCCGTCTTTGGGGGTTGCTCCTTCTGGAACGTGGACATGGATGTCCGTTGTCTGGAATTTGCGAGGACTAATGCCCAAGCTTGGCGCTTTGGCTTGAATGTAGCTATTAGCCGCCGAAATTGACTCTTTCATGACATCACGCAAATTACCTGTGACAGTTACCTTGCCCTTACCCGACATGGAAACCGCTTCGATGGTCAATATGTCGCCGCCCGCTTCTGTCCACGCAAGTCCGGTAACGATACCGATTTGATCTTCTTTGTCGGTTTCGCCAAAGCGGAACTTTTTCACGCCAAGGAATTCTTCAATATTTTTGTCGGTCACTTTGATAGCGTCCGTTTCGCCGCCCACGATCTTGCGGATGGCTTTACGGCCCATGGTCTGTATTTCGCGCTTAAGGCTACGCACGCCCGCTTCGCGCGTGTAGTAGCGTATGATAGCCCGCAGTGCATCTTCTGAGATATTTAGCTCGCCCGCTTTCAGCCCGTGGTCTTTGACCATTGACGGGATAAGGTGGCGCGTCGCGATTTCAATTTTCTCGTCTTCCGTATAGCCGGGAATACGGATGATTTCCATGCGGTCCAGAAGCGGTTGGCTCATGTTAAGAGAGTTAGCCGTAGTGATGAACATGACATCAGATAGATCATAATCAACGTCCAGATAATGGTCGTTAAACGTGCTGTTTTGTTCAGGGTCTAACACCTCAAGAAGCGCCGCAGACGGATCGCCGCGGTGGTCAGAGCCCATTTTGTCAATCTCATCCAAAAGGAACAAAGGATTGTTTGATTTCGCTTTTTTCA
Organism: uncultured Caulobacterales bacterium; assembly: GCA_937923115.1. Classification (GTDB taxonomy): domain Bacteria; phylum Pseudomonadota; class Alphaproteobacteria; order Caulobacterales; family Maricaulaceae; genus Fretibacter. The sequence continues at coordinate 7,541 of CAKZTE010000083.1, forward strand.
TCGACTGGATTATACGGCCCGGCATTGAGCCAATATAGGTACGGCGGTGTCCGCGAATTTCCGACTCGTCCCTTACGCCGCCGAGTGACACGCGTACAAACTCACGGTTAGTCGCGCGCGCAATGGATTTACCTAGCGAAGTTTTACCCACACCCGGAGGTCCCACGAGGCAAAGAATTGGACCTTTGAGCTTCTTTGTGCGCAACTGCACCGCAAGGTTTTCGATGATGCGGTCTTTGACTTTATCAAGGCCGTAGTGGTCGGCGTCGAGTATCTTCTGCGCCTCAGCCAAGTCTTTTTGCAGGCGTTTACGCTTGCCCCATGGCACGGAGAGCATCCAGTCAATATAGTTACGTGAGACGTTCGCCTCGGCGCTCATCGGGCTCATATTCTTAAGGCGTTTGATCTCTGCATCGACTTTGTCACGCGCCTCTTTGGAGAATTTCGTATCCTCAATTTTCTTGGCCAGCTCAGCCATTTCGTCTGGAGCGTCATTGCCAAGCTCAGTATTGATCGCTTTCATCTGCTCATTAAGATAATATTCGCGCTGTGTTTTTTCCATCTGACGCTTAACGCGGCCGCGAATTTTCTTCTCAACAGACAGCACACTCATCTCGCCCTCTATGAGGCGCAGTATTTTTTCAAGACGCGCGGCGACTTTAGATTCAGCGAGAAGCTTTTGCTTTTCTTCCTGCGGCGCGTTTAAATGCACAGCAATCAAATCGGCAAGCTTAGACGGGTCTTTAGTCTCGGCCACAGAGGTTGAAATTTCTTCTGCAATCTTCTTATTCAGCTTAGCAAAACCGTTAAACCCCTCGACGACAGAAGACACAAGTGCTTTGCCTTCAGCCGCCTCGGGCACTTCATCGGCAACAATCTCGACATAAGCTTCGATAATGTCCTTGCGGTCTGTAAACGCCTCGACCACAATCCTCTCTTCACCTTCGACAAGAACGCGAACGGTCCCGTCGGGAAGCTTGAGTAGCTGCATAATTTTAGCAATACAGCCGCGCCCGTAAATGTCGTCGGCGCCCGGATCATCGTTGCTGCTGTCCTTTTGCGTAAGCAGCACAATGCGCTTTTCATCGCGCATAACCTCTTCAAGTGCTGCAATGGATTTCTCGCGCCCTACAAAAAGGGGGACGACCATGTGCGGAAACACGACAATATCGCGAAGGGGCAGAACGGGGGATAAAATAGCGTCAGTCATAATAATCCTTTGGGGACGACGCTGGATAGCATTGTCCTAGTGACTATAGGTGGGGCTCATTGAAGTCTTTTTCAAGACATCAATGCACCAAAACCCATCCCCTAATATAGGTTTATTATTGTATTTCGCAGCCTAAGACGCCTTGTCTTTTTTCTTCTTAGCATCAGCATAGATAAGCAGCGGTTTCGCAGCGCCGTTAACGACTTCGCCGTTGACGACCACTTCTTCTACACCCTCAAAGCTTGGAAGATCATACATCGTGTCGAGCAAGATATCTTCCATGATAGAACGCAGGCCACGCGCGCCTGTTTTACGCTTTATCGCGCGTTTAGCGATCGCAGAAAGAGCATCCTCAGAGAATGTGAGACGAACGTCTTCCATATCGAACAAAGTTTGATACTGCTTTACTAGGGCGTTTTTCGGCGCTGTCAGAATTTTAATCAGCGCTTCTTCATCAAGATCTTGCAGGGTTGCAATCACGGGCAAACGGCCTACGAATTCAGGGATAAGGCCGAATTTCAGCAAGTCATCAGGTTCAACCTCATGCAAGATTTCTCCAACGCGGCGGTCATCAATGTTCTTAATCTTGGCACCAAAGCCGATTGTGCTTGCATCGCCGCGATTTGAAATCACTTTATCAAGGCCGGCAAAAGCCCCGCCAACAACAAACAAGATGTTCGTAGTATCAACTTGGAGGAATTCTTGCTGCGGATGCTTGCGACCGCCTTGGGGCGGTACCGAGGCAACCGTGCCTTCCATAATCTTGAGGAGTGCTTGCTGAACGCCTTCGCCTGACACGTCGCGCGTGATGGACGGGTTGTCAGATTTACGCGAAATTTTATCGACCTCATCAATGTAGACAATGCCGCGCTGCGCGCGCTCGACGTTATAGTCGGCGGATTGAAGCAACTTTAGAATTATATTTTCAACGTCTTCGCCAACATATCCCGCTTCCGTAAGCGTCGTCGCGTCTGACATGGTGAACGGCACGTCCAAAATACGCGCAAGTGTCTGTGCGAGGAGCGTTTTACCGCAACCTGTGGGGCCAATCAGTAAGATGTTAGATTTAGCAAGCTCAACGTCAGGGTTGTTGCTTGCATGGTTCAGGCGCTTGTAGTGATTGTGTACAGCCACAGCGAGCACGCGTTTCGCGCGGTATTGACCGATCACGTAATCATCGAGCGTTTCGCAGATATCAGCAGGCGAAGGCACGCCCTCTTGAGCCTTAGAAATTGAGCCTTTGCCCTCTTCCTTGATAATATCCATGCAAAGTTCGACGCATTCGTCGCAAATAAAGACCGTAGGCCCCGCGATAAGCTTGCGCACCTCATGCTGGCTTTTGCCGCAGAAAGAGCAGTAGAGCGTGTTTTTCGCGTCTGTCGTACCTGATTTACTCATAGTCTTGTCCTTGCGCCTAATTAGAAAAGGCCTTGCAAGCGGGATGCCTAAACCCGCCATTCTACCCTTGCTAGGACATATTTCTTACGATTGCCTTAGCGCAGCGACGATTCATTTTCATTTCATCACGATTGCCCCGCCTTCGCAAGCCTCCTGTGAGGAGAATTTACGGACCGATTATGGGGCCGTAAATTAATTTATTCTAGTCTTCATCGCCGCGTTTACTGTAAACGTGATCAACAATACCGAATTCTTTAGTCTCTTCAGCCGTCATGAAGTGGTCGCGGTCGAGTGTTTTTTCGATTGTCGCGTATTTCTGACCTGTATGTTTGACGTAAATCTCGTTGAGCCGTTTCTTCATCGCAAGGATGTCGTTTGCATGACGCTGAATGTCAGACGCTTGACCGCGAAAGCCGCCTGAAGGCTGATGCACCATAATACGCGCATTTGGCAAAGCCACGCGCATACCCGACTCGCCAGCAGCAAGCAGCAGTGACCCCATAGAGGCAGCTTGGCCGATACAGACAGTCGAGACTGGGCTTTTGATATATTGCATCGTATCATAAATCGCCATACCCGCCGTCACAACGCCGCCAGGACTGTTGATATACATGCTGATTTCCTTTTTTGGGTTTTCGCTCTCTAGAAATAAGAGCTGCGCGCAAATCAAGCTTGCCATATTGTCTTCAACAACGCCGTTTAGGAAAATAATGCGGTCGCGCAGAAGACGCGAAAAAATATCAAAGGCGCGCTCACCACGGCTTGTCGGCTCAATTACGGTTGGGACGAGGCCCATCATTGCGGCACTGTCATTTGAAAGGTGGTTGTCAAACATAGTCTATTCCTTAGGTCTTGGCCGAATCACGCAGGCCGCTTGCAAGGACAATGCCCGCAAATCATTAAGGGCATATTGATATAGTCAGCCATAAGTTCAAGCCCCTACGCTTGCATTAGATGTGTTAAATCGTGGCTAGCGTGCATATGCCGCAAAGTTTTCGGTTCGGAGGCGAAATGGCGCCATGT
>CAKZTE010000084.1 GCA_937923115.1 uncultured Caulobacterales bacterium
TGCTACAGCTTGATGCTTTTATTACGGCCCCTTAAAATTAAATGGGCGACAGATACCTATCTTTATTTTCTGCAGCGTTGGGGAGCCACCTTCAATGGCAGGCCCAACTATATTAGCTCTAAATGCGATATTGACGGGACAGATTATAGCCTGCTTACCATTGGCGAGGGCGTCACGATTTCGTCTTATGTGCGCATTCTTACCCATGATTGGTCGCCCCATACAATGGGCAAAGCCATGGGCGTTTATACCGATAAACCGCTGGGGCATATTAAGCCCATTTCAATTGGGGCGTTTAGTTTTATCGGGACGGGTTCGATTGTTATGCCTGGGACGACGATTGGAAAAGGCTGCGTAATTGGCGCAGGGACTGTCGCGCGTGGGACTATTCCCGATTACGCGATGATTATTGGCTCACCCGCCAAAGTGATTGGTGATACGCGCGATTACATGAGCCGGAAGTTCCCAGAATTTAGTGACACAATTGCGCCTTATTATCAAAATTAAACGGGTGAACATTCGAAAATATAGCGCTTTAGCGTCTAAGGCCTTCCCTTCACTTATCACTTTTTTTCTGGGCGTGGGTGCCCTTTATTTAGCCGATGTGTTCATCACACGCGGTGCGAGTGTCGAAGAGATTGCAGAGTGGGCAACGCTAAAGTCTTTCATGATGGTTTGCGGAACCTTCACGCTTTTTGGGCTTGATCAACAGCTTATTCGAGAACCCCAAGCTTCAAAGCTCATTGCAAAAGTTTCTATATTTCAAATCCTCATCATTGCTAGCTTGGCGGGTCTACTTGGCTATCGATTAGGCTTTACGCCAAGCTATAGTGTTGGCGCGCTTGCCGTCGCAGGCATTGCGTTTTCAATAATGGCATTTAGCTGGTGGCGCACGAATTTACAGATGACAGCCGCTTACCTCTCCAATGGAACATGGCGACTGAGTTTTTTAATCGGTATAATTTTTCTTTCGCATCAATTTTCTATTTCAACAATTTTGATTGGCGCTTTTGGGATTGGGCTACTCGTCATCGCAGGGCTCTTTATTCGAATGAAACCAAGGGCTGACTTAAGCTCCATTCATAGAGACATTAATAATATCCGAGACATTTATATCATCGGAAGCAGCTACTTCATGGCAGCCCTCTCACTCTCTATCGCAGCCTATGGCGAGCATCTTGTTGTACGTGGACTGGGAACAAATAGTGACGTGGCCCTATATTTTAACAGCGCCGTTTTATACTTATTTCCAGGTGTTATGTTCAATCAATATGTTGCGGCTGTTGTCGGGCCAGCCTTGCGACAGGATGAAGGCCGCGCCGTCACACTCATCAGAAAATATTATAAATGGACGCCAGTGGCGATTTTAGTAATTTGGCCAGGTCTGATGATAGCAGGTTCCATTTTAGGTACTCTAATTTATGGAGAGATAAAGACGCCTTTTCTGCTCATGGCAATTTTATCCTTCACGGCCTGCGTCCGGTTACTTTACATTGTGCCGAGCAGTTTTGTCGGCATTACAGCTAAAAAGAAACAACTCAGAAATATATGCGCCCTCTTTCTCGCTATCGCGATTTTCATGCCGTTCATGGCTTGGGGCTTTGTAAAGCTTGGTGTGGCCGTGATTATTGCCGTTGCTGTTGCCAATCTCATTAACTGGTCGCTGCGCACACTTGTTGGTCTCTCTATCGTCAGGCAGCGCTTCGCCCTTTATTCATTGCAGAGCTAAGACCGATATTATGACAGACCAAACCATTCACATTATAACGCCCTCAGGCACGCCGGCCAAACGTGTGCGCCTTGCCAAAACGCTCGATCTATTGGCAGCAACAGGCCGTCCGCTTGAGTATTACGGCTGGCAACGGGTTGACGGCGAGCCGCTGGCGGAGGGCATGGACGGCATTGTTGTCAACAAAGCTTTGATGAGCGGCGGCGGCTACCGTAATAAAAAAGCGCGGCTCTATTATCTCTGGTGGATGGTTGTTGTTTTCACATTTGTGCTGACGCGCGCGCCGCGCCGCGTTTATGCCCTTGGGCTAGAGACGGCCCTGCCTATCTGGCTGGCCAGCCGTATTCGCCACCGCACGCAATATGTTTTTGATGACGCAGATCGATTTCTTTTGATTTTTGCTTTGCCAAAACCCGTGGAAAAATTTCTTGGCTTTCTGGAACGCAAAGTGTCACGCGACTCCCTCGCCCATATTATTCCCAGCACCGCGCGCTATGATTACGAAACGGCGAAAATGACGGAAGTCTTTAATATGCCAAGCGAGACGCAGATTGGAGAGGCTGAAGCTATTGCAAAAACCGCTCCTGCGAGCAGTGCTTCGGCTAAATTACGGATCTATGTGAACGGCTGGCTTGACCCGACGCGGGGGCTTACGCTGATTGACGACGCGGTTGCGGAGCTTACGAAACGCGGCCGAACTGACATCACCTTTAAAGTCGCGGTCGGCAACCTTACCGCTGAGCCGCCTGCTTTTTTCTCACGTGAAAATGTTAACTATCTGGGCTCGCTCACCCACCTGCAATCCATGGCAGAATATAAAACATCAGATGCTGTGCTGACTTTTTACGATCCAGCTATCCGTATCAACCGTTTTGCAATTCCCAATAAATGGGGTGACGCGATTGCCATGGGAACGCCTGTTATTGTGAATGAAGGCGTTCAAACTGCCGCGCCTTTGCTGGAGGTTGGCGCGGCCTTTACAGTTCCCTTTGATGAGCCAATGGCACTGGCAGATTTATTATGTCATCTCGCCGACAACCCTGCCGCAGTCAAAACCGCCCGCAAGGCCGCGAGCAGTTTGCGCAGCCGTTATGTTTATTTTGACGAAGCCATGGCTCCCGTGATTAGCACGCTCACGTCTTAAACATAAACGGCATCATTACATAAACGCTGTCAAGGACGTAACAATCGCGGTTGGCTGTTCTGCATTCGCCGCGAGAGTCCCTGGAAAAAGCACGGGAGCGGCCAGCTGGAAAACCGTGCCAGGCACGGCGTATATGCGGTAGGGGTTAGCCTCATACCCGACAAATTGGTTGGGCGTATAAGCTACTAACCGCTCTATGTGATGCCACGCCCCATCGGTTGCTATAGCGGTATCGCCTGGCTGCTCTTGTCCATTAATCAGCAAGCGCGTCTGATCATTATTGGCCGCTATGCAACTTCCAGAGGCCACCCTCATCCAAAACGATAGCGTATAACGCGGCGGCATTGGAAAACGCAGACCACTTATCGCCAAATAAGCCGTGACACTGCCGAGTGTCAACTCGCCGCCCGTGCCTGAGCCTGCTGTGATGTCTAATGTGTATAGCTCAGTACCGTAGCGTAGAACGCCACTAGACGCGCCCGGTTTAAATCGCTGTGCTAAGCCCTCCATATGCAGAGGCATGGACCCGCGGTTACCGCCGAAATTGTCAGAATTATCGATATATTTATCGCCTTCCACAATGACGGAGCCATTGAAACTGCGGATATAGTCTGGCGCAACGAACCCATTATTAAGCCGCACATCAAGCGGCTCCGGTTTGCCGCCAAACCGTCCGCCGTCTCCAAACATATTAAAGGTTACGGGCTGCACCAGATGAGGCGTGAGGGGAAAATTGATCTCGCCGCTGGCGGCGTCGGCGGTCATGACGGATTTATAATTAGCACCGTCATCGCTGACCTTAATCGAGAAATTATCCTCACCGACAAGGCCCAATTCGGCGCGGCCAGAAAAACCGCTTTGGAATAAGAGTGACGCGGTATCGGGCGCTTCGGCTTTATTGATCTTAAGTTGATGCCCTGCCCCATTGTGGCTGAACAGGCTCGCATCAGCTTTGAGGACAAGGCGGTTAAATGTGTCAGCGTCGGCATTAATGCCAAAGACATCAAATGTGAGCGCCGCTATGTCCACAGCCGCTCCGCTTAACGCCGTCCAAGACTCGCCGCGCCAAATCAGGCAGATAGCCTCTTCTTCGATATTGACAATCAGTCCTTGAACCGGGGGGTAAAACATCCAAGCCCCGTCAACGAAACCCGTGATGTGGTTTGCGTAGCCCGCGAAAGCCTCCAGCGGATCTGCGCTAATCAAATAAAAGTCTCCTTCATTTACAAGAGGCGGCGGGGCGGAAACCCCGCGCGCTATAACACTCACATGTAAAAGCGCATCAAGCGCGCGCAGCGCTTCGTTATGGGTGACATGTTTTTGCGCTTGGCCTGGCATGATATAAGGCAGGCTTAGTCGGGCGGAGGTCTGGGTCATGCAAAAATCCTTAGCGGTGGTTTGCCCAAAGCTAAGGCCGCCTACAGAGGCGGGGATTAATTCATTAAATCGCCGCTTTTACTGCGGTAATAATGATATCTTGGGTGGGGACATCAAGGTCGGGATACATCGGAAGCGCGATGACTTTGGTCATGGCGTCTTCTGTGTTCATCAACTGCCCGCCCTCAACCGGGTGATGGGCATAGGCCGTTTGGCGATGAATAGGGCGCGGATAATAACGCGCGGAGGGCACACCGCTTTCGCGAAGCGCGGCCTGTAGCGCGTCTGGATTTTCGACTTCGATGGTGAACTGTGCCCATGTGTTGCGAATCTGGTTATCCATCAAGGGTACCCGCAAAACATAATTCCGAAGCCCGTCAATATAGCGTGCTGCAACGCCGTTACGCATTTCAATTTCGTCTTCAAAGACATCCATCTTTGCAAGCAGCACGGCGGCCTGAAGTGTATCAAGGCGTGAGTTCAGCCCCACGCGCACATTATCATATTTGTCCGTGCCAGAGCCGTGAACATGGATTGACTTCATCACATGAAGAAGCGATGCGTCATCGGTTAAGACGGCGCCGCCGTCCCCGTAACAGCCCAAAGGCTTTGCTGGGAAAAAACTGGTCGTAACAACATCAGCCCAATGGCCAGGGTGATTGCCGTTCAGTGTTGTTCCGAAGCCTTGCGCGCAATCGGAAATGAGTTTGAGGCCATGCTTTGCCGCTATGGGCGCAATTGCAGGATAATCTGCGGAGCGGCCAAATAAATCAACAGCGATGACGGCGCGAGGTGTCAACGCCCCGTCTTTTGTCACTTGCTCAATAGCGCGTGATAAACTGTTGGGACAAATATTATAATCGTCTCGCTTGACGTCGATGAAAATAGGTGTTGCGCCGCGCAGCGCAATGACTTCGGCGGTCGCGCAATAAGTAAAGGAAGGACAAAAGACGGCATCACCAGGACCAATATCCCATGCCATAAGCGGCAGCAAAAGAGCATCAGTCCCATTAGCGCAGCCAAGTGCATGCTCGGCATTAGCAAACTGCGCGAGGCGCGCTTCGAGCTCGCGGACTTCAGGTCCAAGAATATATTGACCATGCGCAAGGACACGCGCAATGCCCGCATCAACAGCGTCCTTTATGCGAGCTTGCTGCGCGCCCAGATCAATGAAATTAATGTTCATAGGGCGGCATAGACCGAAACGGCGCGCGGGTTAAGCTAAACTGGCAGCCAAGGCCGCGCCGCTTTATCACTTATTGTTTCCAAATACCCTTAACGTCGACTATCGCGCCGCGCGGTGCTTTGGCGGCCTTAAACTCTTTATGGTCCACAAGCATTAGGTGAACATCAGCCTTGGCGTAAGCATCGCTCATATCAACAAGCGTCGCGCCCTTAACAGGATCATAACCCGCTTCAACATTCGGCTCCACAACCAGCACAGTCCCAGCGTGATTATCCGCAATCTCGCGCGCGATCTGAAGCGATGGGCTTTCGCGCAAATCATCAATATCAGGCTTAAACGCAAGGCCATAGCAGGCGATCGTAATGTCTTTTTCGTCTTTACCCAGCGCCGCGCAGGCCGCCTTCACGCGGTCAACAACGCGGTAAGGCCGGCCATCATTGACATGGCGCGCGGCCTGAATAAGCGGCGTATCATCTGGCGCCACTTCGGCAATGAACCACGGGTCAACCGCAATACAATGCCCGCCAACGCCTGGGCCAGGTTGCAAAATATTGACGCGCGGATGACGGTTGGCCAAATGGATAACCTCCCATACATTCATATCAAGACCTTCGCAGACATTGGCTAGCTCATTGGCATAGGCAATGTTGACATCCCGAAAGGCATTTTCCGCAAGCTTACAAAGCTCTGCACTGCGCGTATCTGTTGGAAACAATGTGCCTTCAACGAATAAGGCGTAAAGCGCCATAGCGCGCGCCGTACAGGCCTTGGTCATGCCGCCTATCGCGCGGTCATTAGAGACGAGCTCTTCAACGACTTTGCCCGGCAAAACCCGCTCTGGACAGTAAGCGATATGAACGTCACAACCCTCTTGACCGCGCACTGGAAAGGACAAATCTGGGCGCGCTTCGGACAGGGCCGCCAAGAGGCGCTCTGTTGCGCCAACAGGAGAGGTCGACTCGAGAATAACAATGTCACCCTGCTTAAGGACAGGCGCAATCGCGCGGCCCGCACTCATGACGTATGAGAGGTCAGATTTCTTTTCGCCGTCAATGGGGGTCGGCACAGCAATCATAAAGGCGTCGGCAGGCTCTGGCGTAAGCGTAGCGCGAAGAAACCCGTTCTCCACGGCGTCTTTGACATAGCCATCAAGATGCGGCTCAACGATATGAATGCCGCCCTTATTTATCGTGTCAACGACATGCGGCGTCACTTCAAGGCCAACAATATTGAGTTTACGCGAGGCCATGACTGCCGCCGTCGGCAAGCCAATGTAGCCAAGGCCAACCATACAAATCGTGTCAAAAGGGCGGTCAGCCGCCAGCGTATGAGAAGTCATAATCAGTCTCTGATTTTAGGAAATGAATAAATAATTACTTGGGCGCGCGCTCAAGCAACGCCTTGATAATGCGCGGCACGGCTTTACCGTCACCGTAAGGGTTTTGCGTTTTCGCCATCGCGTCATAAGCGGCACCATCATCGAGCAAAATAGTCGCCTCCTGAATGATTTTATCTTTATCCGTGCCAACAAGTTTCACAGTACCTGCGGTCACCGCTTCGGGGCGCTCTGTGGTGTCGCGCATTACAAGCACAGGAATGCCAAGGCTTGGCGCTTCTTCTTGGACGCCGCCAGAATCGGTGATGATAAGGTGGGCCTGGCTCATGAGACGCACGAACGGCAAATAGGTTAGCGGCTCAATGAGGTGCACACCGTCAACCCCTGTTAAAATACGGTCAACGGGTTCGCGCACATTCGGGTTTAGATGCATAGGGTATATAATCTGCGTATCGCCGCGCTCCGCCAAAGCCTTGAGAGCCTGACAAATATTTTCAAATCCGCCGCCGAAATTCTCGCGGCGATGCCCCGTTACAAGGATGAGTTTCTTGGACGGATCAATCGTTGGCATTGCCGCATCAAGTTTTGCTTGCAGCGCGGTGTCGCCTTTAATTTGTTCTAATATCACGAAAAGCGCATCGATGACCGTATTACCGGTTACAACAATATTAGCTTTGGGCGTGTTCTCGCGTAGTAAATTATCAGCGGACCCTTGGGTCGGGGCAAGATGAAGACTTGAGATGACGCCTGCAATGCGGCGGTTAATTTCTTCGGGCCAAGGCGCGTAAATATCATGGGTTCGCAGGCCTGCTTCGACATGGCCGACAGGGATGCGCTGATAATACGCCGCCAGCGCCACAGCAGAGGTTGTCGCCGTATCGCCGTGGACTAGCACATAGTCGGGCTTTACCGCCTCAAGGATAGGTTTCATTCCCGTCAATATGCGCGAGGTGACATCATATAGCGTCTGACCTTGAGTCATGAGATCTAGATCAAAGTCGGGCGTGATATCAAAAATCTCAAGCACTTGGTCGAGCATTTCGCGGTGCTGCGCGGTCACGCAAATTTGCGCGTCAATACCGTCCGCAGCGGCCAAAGCTTTTACGAGCGGCGCCATTTTAATCGCCTCTGGGCGCGTGCCAAATACAGAAAGAATTTTCATGATAAATAAATGTCCCACTTTGCCGCTTAAATAATAGCGTCTATTGGGGCGCTTTTACTAATCGCCCCTTTGATGTCAACTCCGCCGCTGCAGTCTACCCCCGCAGCAATCGCGTAATATAACCAACGTTAAAAGCCGTAAAACTGGCCAGCGCAATAGTCCGCAGCGGATAGTCGACGAAGCTGTGCAATATCACGGCCAAAGTCGACACGAGGAGGATTAAAATTAGCTTTCTAGACCGGCGACTAGCGGTAACGCCTTTCACACAAGCCGTGATAAACCAGAGCGCAAATGCAGCCATAAGCCCGGCGCCAAACACGCCTAATTCCAAAATCAATTGCAAAGGATCGTTATGCGCTTGGTTGGCGAAGGTCGTTGTCATGGTGGCGCGGTCTTCATACATAAGATAGACGTCATAAAAGGACCCTGGCCCGCTGCCGATCCAGCCCATAGATTTAATTGCCTCGAGCGTGTTACCGTAAATAATTGAGCGCGAGACACTTTCGCTGTCATTGAGCTTGTCAGAGAATAAGGTCTGCAAATCCCCCGCTTTCAATATGGTCATGGCGGCAAATATAGCGACAACCGTGACAACCCCCATCATGACTTTAGGACGTTTCAGCTGTTTGGAGAATACCATCGGCAGACTAAGAACCGAGACAATTATAATTAGTCCGAAGGCCGCAAAAGACTCCGCAAGCAGAACACTTGTAACCATTAAGATGAGCGCCATGGCCGCCAAGGCTATTTTGGGCACGCCATCTTCATTTGATTTCAAGCGGCGATAACCGCGTGAGGCTATATAGATTGTCAGCGGGACCGCCATGACATTAAATATGGCGTGGTGATTAGAATTTGAGAAGAAGCCCACGGGCACGCCAATATTTGAAATCTCGTAAAACTTAAACTGTCCGGGATTAAACGCCTGCATCAGCCCTATTGGAAAGGTAATGACGGTAACCAAAACCACGGCATAAAGCGTAAGCATTAACTCCCGCGCAGAGCGGGTCAGCGCCGCCGTCAGCAATATTGCAAGAGGTGGGAGGAAATCAAATAAGGCATTAAAAGTGTAGTCAGGCGTTAAGGACATCGGAAGCGCGGGTAAGTCCATTCCAATCTGCTCATACCCATATTTCACGATTCCCCGGCCTGGAAGGTCAGGCCAAATCTCCGCAGGCATGGGAATAAGATAGGCCACAAAAATGATAATCGCCGCGAGCAAAATAATCAGCGGCCCAGTTACAGCGCGCCCTAAACCGTCGGGATAAACTTTGGTTCGCGGGCCGTCCTGAATAACTGTCCAAGCGATGAGACCCAAAGACAGGGCGTAAATTACGGCCTTGCCGCCGACGATATCTTGGCTTGTCCCGCCCAGAACCAGGCAGAGCACCATAAATATGGGAAGGCGATAATTAAGCGCAGACGTACCAAAGCTCTGTATGGCCTGCGCGCGCTGAGTCGGCGCGCCGGGACGGGGGCGGCGCGCCATTACGGCCTCCCCTCGGTCTTGGCCACTGCGCCAGACGAATTGTCGGCAGTCCGAGGCACGATATCCATACTTTCGACGCGCATTGAAATGCGTTGATTAAATCCGCCGGGTTCAGCAAAAAGTTGCAAATCTTGAAACTCGCACCCCTCTGGGAGCGGTGGAATGTCAAACGATAGAGCGCCATTTTCACGGCTATCATCGCCAATAATGATGTCAAAAAATGGCTCCCGCGCAGGCATGCAGGATAAGCGCCAAAAGAAATAGCCTTGCTGCTGGCGATATTGCCATCGCCCCTGCATATCGGCCCTAAGGGCTTGGCCCGTTGGAGCCGTGATGAGCTGCTGGGCGAGAAGGGCCCGTTTTGGTGCGTTTGAGCTGGCATATAAACCGCCCGCAGCTTCGACCTCTGCCAACGCGAGGCTGGGGTCATAGGTACGCCAATTAAACGGGTGAGGCGCGGTAAGTAATTTAAAATCTGGATTATAAAGCGGGCGCGTTTTGCTGCCAGAAGCTTGGACTTCGGGCAAAGCCGACCAGTCTTTTAGAGCGTCCTGATAAAGCCCCAAACGGTTAAGCTGTAAGAAGTAGAAGCGAAGCAAGGTCTGGCGCACGAAATCATTGTCTTGCGCGCCGAGGAAGATAAATAAGGATTGCCTGTTATTGCGGATATCCTCTGCGTCCCAATTGGGAATAACGAATCGGAAATAGTCCTCGCCCCAGCTTGGTGCGCGCGCCAGTTTTTTTTCGATAAGGCCGCGCTGATCAGGCAGGCTGCTCAGGCTTTGGATGACTTGTAAGTCCCCAGTGGCCATATTACCCAAACGGTGTCGTAAATCGAGCGTCTCCAAAAGGGCATCAAAATTGCCGCCGCGCATGTCAATATAGCTAAGCGCCATGAGCGTTTTTCGGTCACGCGCATTGCGGGCTTTGGCCAGCATCAAGGTTTTTCTATCTTGCCAATTTAAGGTTCGTAGAAAATCAGCGGTCGCAATCTGCGTAATCGCTTTCACATTCAGCGGCGCTTTGGCGAACGCCTGTTTCGCCCGCAATTTTACCGCATCGGCATCCGCTTCGGAAAAGATTAATTTACCTTCGGAAATATCTTTGCGATTTTCCGCCGTGCTGTAAGCCGCGAGCGTCATGTCATTGACCGCAATCAGCGCGGGGGCATAATCAGGGTTAGCCTGCAAGGTTGTAACAGGATCTACATCAAGCCCCATGCGTTTATTGACATTTTGCCAAAGCGCGAGGGCAAAAACGGACACGCCCAAAAGCGTAACCCCCGTAATAATAGCGCGGTTTATAAGGCCCGCAGCCACAATTAGCTCGTGATATCGAGTTTACGCTGCTCTTGCTTCTTGGCGGAAGCTTTGCTGCGTTTCGGCGCTCCGTAGTCAGCAGAGCCTTTACCGTAGCTATAGGAGTAGTAATCCATATAGCCCGCCGTTGGCGCAGCGTATTTCGTGAGCAAGATGCCGAGAATTTTAGTTCCGCTACTCGCGAGGCGTTCAATCGTCAGGCGCACGGCAGGCGTTCTAAGCTGATTAGCTTCAACAACCAGCACAGTCGCGTCAACCTTCGCGCCGATGACAGGCGCATCCGCGAGGCCAAGCACAGGCGGGGAGTCAATCACGACATAATCGTAATTATCGCGCGCGAACTCAATAAGCTCATCAAAACGCGTGCTCGAGAGTAGCTCTGATGGGTTTGGTACAGAGATACCTGATGTCATCAAGTGCAGATTATTAAAATGCGTTTGCAAGATATGATCTTCAAAGGGTACATCACCCGTTAAGACACCCGACAGGCCAAGCGCGCCGCTATCGCCCGGCGCAAATGTTGGGCGGCGCATATCGGCATCAATCAAAAGAATCCGGTCTTCGACGCCGGCAAAACGCAGGGACAAGCCAAGCGAGGAGACTGATTTACCCTCGCTGGGGCGCGTGGAAGTAATTTGCAGAACCCGAGGTCCGCCGCGCGGCCCAGAGTATTGGATATTGGTACGCAAGGAGGCATAGGCTTCGGAAATCGCCGTTTGGGAATTTTTCAAATTTTCCGTAATATCGGCGCCTTTTTCAACAATCGGGATGACGCCCATGATCGTTTGATTCAACTTTGTCTTAACATCATCTGGCGTCTTCACGCGGTCATCAAGAACGTCAAGCAAGAAGGCGAGACCAAAACCAAGCGCAGAGGACAGAAGAAACGCCATAAGCAGCGAGCGAATTTTGTTTGGCTTAAATGGCAGGCGTGCGGCCTTAGCGGGGTCAACGACTTGGACAAGTCCGTCGCCAATATCATCCGTCAGGCTCACCTCTTTAAGGCGCTGCAACAGCGCGTCATATTGCGCGCGTTCGGTTTCGACTTGGCGTTTGAGGATGTTATAGTCAATCGACTTGGAACGCACATTATTCACGGAGCCTTTCAGGCCAGCAACACGGTTTTGCAAATCTTGCTCTCGGATGAGGGCCAAATCGAATTCAGCTTTCATTTCCGCGCGGCGGCTATCGACAATTGCGGCTGTTTCTTGCGCGATTTCGCGGTCAAAAAGCTCAATACGTGATTGCATCTCAAGCATATCGGGGTGAGCCGGCTTAAAAGTTGTCTGCTTGTTTTTATACTCTGACTCAAGCTTTATGCGCTGCGCGTTAAGCTCTTTGAGCGCCGGACTGCTGAGTACGTCAGAGGCAAAATTGTTATTCAGAGACTGCTGATATTTTTGCTCGGCCTGAACACGCGCTGTGCGCGCCATAGTGAGCTCGGAGTCAAGAACGATAAGCGAGGACATATCAAGCGAGCCGCTTGAATCCTGCGCGGCATCTGGGCCAGTATTAATAATGTTATTGGCCTGAGCATATTCCACGAGGTCACGCTCGGCATTTTCCAAAGACGTCTTCACGGCGGCAAGCCGCGTTTCAAGGAAGTCGCGCGCATAAGCTGTCGCGTTAAACTTACGCGAGACAGAATTGTTAATAAAGCTATCTGTCAGTGAATTTGTAATGAGGGCCGCTTTGCTTGGGTCGGAATGCTGAAAGCTGACCTTAATGAGGCGCGAGCGGCCAACAGGCGCAACGCCGAGATTTCCCTTGAAGACGTCAATAACACTGCGGAACTTCTCATCGCGTGTTTTTGACGCCCATGTTGGATCTTCGGGATTGTAGAAATAAGGGTCGGACACGAGGTTGAGATTCTCAACAACGTCTTCAATGAGCTTTTCTGAGCGCAGCAGTTCAACTTGCGTTGTGAAAAAGTCCTTGTTCGCATCAACGCTTTCAATGTCGCCGACATCGATAATCTTACGCTCTTGTTGCTTCACCTCGAGGAGCGCTGTCGAATTGTAGATTGGCGTCATGCTGTTGACGATATAGGCCGTTGCCGCCGTAATACCGATTATAATGATACCAATAAGCCACCACCATTTGCGAAGAACCCGCAAAATATACCACAGATTAATGCCGCCTGGCGCGCCGCTACCGACGGGGTAACCGTCCGGGCCATAAGCCTGACCGCCAAAAGGTTGCGCGCCCATTTGCATATTGGGCACCATTGACCCTTGGCGCGAACCATATTGCCCACCCTGCGGACTGTAATTAGGGTTATTTGGGGTCGTATCCATAGCGGCTATTCCTTTGTGCCAAACAAGTACAGGTCTGCCTATTTAATGAGCAAGGCGCGTCCGAGTGAGGGACAGATAACATATGTCCAAGCCGCCCACATTAACAGCTTGCAACTTACGGGCCAAATTCGCAATAAACCGCCTTATATTACCTGACGGCATAATCGGCACGAAAATTGCTTATTCAGGGCAAGCTCGCCTCCTAATACTGATGGGGGCATTATAATTCAAGGCTTAAGACCACATATCTTAACGAAATAATACAGAGAGACTCGCCGCAAAAATGACATAAATAACAGCTGGTTCGCAGCTATGCGGGCTGACATCACATCTAAACTGTGTCATATGGACGTGAAATTATCTCATACGCCACCGCGTAAACAGAAATATACCCATTCTCACTCCAGAGAAAGCCGAACCTAAAGAGAACTGATATGACAATCACATCCCTTACGCATTCGCCTCTAGACTATATTAAACCACTGGCAATCAGCCTGTGTCTTGTCTCCCTATCCGCTTGTGCCAGTCTTGGCGATCGAAGCTCCGATATACTAGCGGATGGTGATTTTTACACCCAAGATTTTCCAGAAGTGTCTGAAAACACTTTGGCGATTAATGCCGATCAAGACCGTTTTCGTATTGGCGATATTGCCGACATTCATGTTTACAACGTCGAAAGCCTGACCAACACTTACCCAATTGACCGCGAAGGGAACATCAACTTTCCTTTGATTGGCACGCAGCGGGTCGCGGGTCTTACAACGCTAGAGCTGCAAAAGCAGCTTATTCAGGAATACGGCGCAAACTATCTTCAAAGCCCCAGCATTACGGTTAAGCTCGAAGCCTCTAAGCTTGGCAACATCGTCGTTGATGGCGCTGTCTCAAAACCAGGTGTATTTGAACTCTATAAGCCTATCCGCCTCTCCGAAGCTGTTGCCATGGCCGGCGGCCTCGCTGAGAATGCAAACCAAAAAGAAGTCTTTATGGTGCGTGAGATTGAAGGCAAGAAAAGCGTCAAGCGCGTTAACCTGAAAGAGATTCGCCAAATGGGCGCAGCAGATCCCCAAGTCTATCCGCAGGATATCGTATATATTCAAAACAGCGCAGGACGCGCCGCTTATAATGAGTTCCTGAAAACAATTCCGCTTCTCAGCGCTATATTGATTGCGGGCACGCGATAATCCGCTGAAGAATTTCAAAGCTTGAAAGCCCCGAACCCCGTTCGGGGCTTTACTTTAGCTGTTAGTCTTCACTTTCTAACCTAATGCCGCTATGACGCCGCATATTGCAGACTCAGCATGATATTTGCAGGCGCTCTTGGGGCAATCCACGTCATATAAAACCATATTTTAAAGAGGCTTCCATGCGCCAAATTCTTCAATCTCTAAACACGGGAAAAATTTCTCTTATCGAAGCCCCTGCCCCGAAGGCTGGGCCAGGTCAGGTTTTGATTGAAACACGCAATACGCTAATCTCAGCGGGTACAGAGCGCATGCTTTTAGAATTTGGCAAAGGTAATCTTTTGCAAAAAGCCATGAGCCAGCCCGATAAGGTCAAGCAAACGTTGACAAAGATAAAAACTGACGGTCTTGCGCAAACCCTTGATGCGGTAAAATCCAAACTCGATCAGCCTATTCCGCTAGGGTATTGCAACGCGGGCGTTGTCAGAGGCGTTGGCGCGGGGGTTACGAATTTTAAAATTGGGGACCGCGTTGTCAGCAACGGCCCTCACGCTGAGCTTGTAACCGTGGGCCAAAACCTTGTTTGCAAAATTCCAGACGGGGTGAGCGACCGCGAAGCCTGTTTCGTGCCCCTTGCCGCCATTGGGTTGCAAAGCGTGCGCCTCGCCAACCCAACCCTTGGCGAAACCTTTTGTGTTTTGGGCCTTGGCCTTGTCGGTCTTTTGACGGCGCAAATCCTAAAGGCCAATGGCTGCCGCGTGATTGGCGCAGACTTCTCCAAGGACCGCCTTGCGCTCGCCGCAAGCTGGGGTGTGGACACGATTGACCTCTCCGAAGGACAAGATCCCGTTGCAACCGTTATGGCCATGACAGGCGGGCGCGGCGCAGATGGTGTGATTATCGCCGCCTCCACAAAATCAAATGACCCCATAGAGCAAGCCGCCCATATGAGCCGCAAACGCGGGCGTATTGTCCTTGTTGGGGTCGTCGGTCTGGAACTGACGCGATCAGATTATTACGATAAAGAGCTGACTTTCCAAGTCTCTTGTTCTTACGGGCCAGGGCGCGGCGATCCAATGTATGAAGACCACGGACAGGACTATCCGCTTGCTTTTGTGCGCTGGACAGAACAGCGTAATTTTGAAGCCTGCCTTGAAGAAATTCGCATAAAGCGGATGGATCTTGCCCCGCTTATGTCCAAAACAATTGATATTAGTGAAGCCGAAGAAGCCTATTCGCTTATTACCAATGGCGGCGATAGCAATCTGGGCGTACTGCTGTCTTACCCTGAAGACCGCAAAGAGAAGTTTGAAACCCGCGTCTCTATTTTGGATACCGTCAAAACATCAAACGAGAAGCAAAATGCCTCTGTTGCGCTTATCGGCGTTGGCGGATTTGGCGGACGGGTCACAGCTCCGGGCCTTGCCGCCGCTGGCGCAACACTAAAAACGGCTGTAAGCCGCGGCGGCGTCTCCGCCGTTGTTGAAGGCAAAAAGGCAGGCTTTGAAGAGGCATCGACGGATATTGAAGCCGTGATGAGCGCAGATGATATCGATACCGTGGTTATCGCCACACGCCATGACAGCCATGCCGCCCTCACCAAGCAAGCGATTGAAGCAGGTAAAAACGTCTTTGTCGAAAAACCGCTCGGCTTAATTGAAACGGATATTGACGAGATTGAAGCGGCCCTAAAGGCGCATGGCGAAGTGGCCCCGCGCCTGATGGTTGGATTTAACCGCCGCTTTTCGCCATTCTCTATTAAAATGAAAGAGCTGCTTGATAAGGTACGCGAACCTAAATGCCTGATTGGCATCATCAATGCGGGCGCAATCCCTGCAACACATTGGGCACACGACCGCGTACAAGGCGGTGGGCGCATTATTGGCGAAGGGTGTCACTTTATTGACCTAATGCGCTTTTTCGTTGGTCACCCGATAACAGATATCACTGCCACGCAAATCAGCCAGCCCACAGCCGACGGCATTAAAAACGATAAAGTCACCATTACCATGAGCTTTGAAGACGGCTCCATCGCCACGGTGCACTATTTCGCCAATGGCCCAAAGACCCTTGTCAAAGAGCGCTATGAGGCCTTTGCCGATAATAAATTCATCCGTCTTGAAAACTTCCAAAAGCTTGTCACCGACGGCTGGGGTAAAGGGTCCTCCATGAAAGGGAGCCAAGACAAAGGCCACGCCGCCGCACTCAAAGCCTTTGTCGATAGCGTCAAAGACGGCAAGGCTGCGCCAATCTCGCTTGAGGAAACGCTGGAAGTGTCGCGCTGGACGATACGCGCCGCAGACGGCCTAACGTAGCATTGTGATAACGGGCGGTGGCTAATGTTTCCAAATTTGCGGTACTTGCGAGAACGCTCCCTAAATTAGGGTTTGGAAATATTGCGCGCGTCGCGGCTTACCGCGCGGCCTTAAAATTCCCAAGCCGCATCAAAGGGATTTCTGCGCACACGCCCAAAGGGCCCTTTTTCAGCGCGCCAGAAATCGTCAAAGACGGTCCCAAGCCAGCCGCGCTCTGGCGTGAAGAAGGAAAGCTGTTTAGCTTTCACCCTTTCTCTATATCGAACGCGCCGCCTGATTGGCACGCCAACCCACTGACAGGTGCGCGCGTCAAAAACGCAGACAAACCGTGGCACGGCATCCCTGATTTTGATCCCGAAGTTGGCGATATAAAACTCATTTGGGAGCTCTCGCGCTTTTCTTGGCTTCCTGCATTTGCTCAGCGCGCCAAGCGCGGCCAGGACGGCGCATTAGGCCGGCTGAATGTTTGGCTGGACGATTGGGCGCAAAACAACCCGCCTTATATGGGGCCAAATTGGAAATGCGGACAGGAAGCCAGCTTGCGCGTCATGCACCTGATTGTGGCGAGCGAAATATTGGGGAGCGCGACACCCGCATTTAAAGACCTCATCAAAGTCCACCTCAAACGCATCGCCCCCACCGTCTCTTACGCCATGGCGCAAGATAATAATCACGGCACATCCGAAGCCGCAGCACTGTTTATTGGCGGTCATTATACCGCCGATAAAGAATACCAAGCCCTGGGCCGTAAACTGCTTGAAAATCGTGCATCCCGCCTTATCGGGGATGACGGCAGCTTTGCGCAATATAGCGTGAATTATCACCGCTTGATGCTCGACGCACTCAGTCTTGCCCAATGGTGGCGTGCAAAGCAAAATCTCGCCCCCTTCTCAGATACGCTCAATACTAAAATGCGCGCAGCAAGTGATTGGCTCTACCGTCTGACTGAACCGAGTTCTGGCGACGCACCCAATATAGGTGCCAATGACGGCGCGCAAATTCTGCAATTAACCGACGCGCTTTATCGTGATTTTCGGCCCTCTACGGCGCTGGCGCAGGCGCTCTGGAACGGCACAAGGGCTTATCCAGATTGCAGCGTCAGCCAAGATCATTTGGTATGGATGGGAATAGAGATTAATCCGCCTAAAGCGCCAGATTGCAGCTTGACAGCCGCAGGCGAAGACGGCGGCTTTGCTGTCATTCGCAGCGGCCAAACACGAGCGGTGCTCCGTCATCCACGCTTTAAATTTCGCCCCTCCCAATGCGACGCGCTACATGTGGATGTCTGGCACAAGGATAAGAATATTCTGCGCGACGCTGGCACCTATAGCTATAATACAGCACCCGAAGTCATGGCTTATTTTGGCGGCGCGAGCGGGCACAACAGCGTGCAATTTATGCCCGAAGAGCAAATGCCGCGTATAGGGCGGTTCTTACTGGGCGATTGGCTTACAACAGAGCATTTTACCTTTAGTCCCACAAGCGCAGCGGCAGCTTATAGAAACCGCCGCGGGCATGTTCACCAGCGCGCGCTCA
Organism: uncultured Caulobacterales bacterium; assembly: GCA_937923115.1. Classification (GTDB taxonomy): domain Bacteria; phylum Pseudomonadota; class Alphaproteobacteria; order Caulobacterales; family Maricaulaceae; genus Fretibacter. Next base: position 18,072 of record CAKZTE010000084.1, read on the forward strand.
CGCTCACGCGGAGCGCGCTGACGGTGACAGATGACATAAGCAGCGCAAGCGGCGGCTGTGTTTTGCGCTGGCGGCTTATCCCTGGCGATTACAAACTTGAAATAATTGATGCTGCCGCGGCAAAATTAGCGTCCCCGTCTTTTGTCTTAAATATCAGCGCTGACATACCAATTTCATCCGCCTTAATCGAAGGTGAAGAATCGCGTCATTACCTTGAGAAAACACCTTTGCCTGTCCTTGAAATCACAGCGCAACTTGCGGGCAGAATCACAACAACAATCGAGTTCACCTCATGAAAATTCTTTATTTCCACCAGCATTTTTCAACGCCCAAAGGGTCTACGGGCAACCGCAGCTATGCTATGGCCAAAGCCCTCATCGCTAAGGGGCATGAGGTCACAATGGTTTGCGGGTTATATGGCGGCGGCGCAACGGGCCTTACGGGAGAGCCCGCAGGCGGCAAGCTGACGGGGACAGTTGACGGCATTAATATCATCGCCTTTGACCTGCCCTATTCCAATAAAGACGGCTTTGTGAAACGAGCGATGGTCTTTTTGAAATTTGCGATGAAATCAATTGGCGTGGCCATGACGCATAAATACGATCTTGTCTTCGCAACGACAACACCGCTGACAGCGGGCATACCCGGAATTTTTGCGCGCTGGCTTCGCGGCAAACCGTTTGTTTTTGAAGTGCGCGATCTCTGGCCTGAGCTGCCAAAAGCGATGGGGGTGATTACAAATCCCGTTGTGCTTTGGGCGATGGGCGTGCTTGAATTTCTAAGCTACCGCAGCGCGCACCACTGCATTGGTCTTGCGCCGGGCATTGTTGAGGGCATTAAAGCGCGCGGCGTGAAAGCCGAGAAAGTAACGCTTATTCCAAATGGCTGCGATATTGAGCTCTTCCAAAACGCCGCCGCACAACCCTTGCGTCCCGATGGGCTATCGCCGGATAAAACTCTGGCCATCTATACGGGCACGCATGGTTTTGCTAATGGGCTGCATAGTGTTGTCTACGCCGCCAAAGTCTTAAAAGAGCGCGGGCGTCACGACATCGATATTGCTTTGATTGGGCAAGGCGTAAAAAAGGACGCGCTGCAAGCTGAGGCCAAAGCGGCTGAACTCTCGAACCTTCATTTTTATCCGCCTGTCCCAAAGACAGAACTTGCACGCTTTATGGCCGGCGCAGATTGCGGCCTGCAAATTCTTGCCAATGTACCAGCCTTTTATTTCGGTACTTCGCCCAATAAGTTTTTTGACTACATCAGCGCGGGGCTGCCCGTCGTGACCAACTATCCGGGATGGGTTGCAGGCATGGTCAGCGGTAATGATTGCGGCAAGGTCGCAGTGCCAGACGATCCTGAAGCGCTGGCAGACGCCATTGAAGCAATTGCGGACAATAAATCAGACCTCGCTAGATTGGGGGCCAATGGGCTTTCATTGGCGAGGCGCGAGTTCGGTAGAGAGGCTTTAGCGGAAAAATTCGTGTCCGTCCTTGAAACAACCGCTCAGAAACGCTGATGTAATTTTGACTATGAGCGCGCGCGCCAAGCCGCTAAGATGGGTTATGTTTTATTCGCGCCGCTTCACCACAATCACGTTAGCTGCCTTATTCAGCGCGGCAATTTTGCCTGCCGCCCACGCGCAATCAAATGATGATGGCTGGAGGCCACTAGAAAGCGTATCGCCAAGCAGTCCCTCAAATGACGGCTGGCAGCCCATAGAAGATTTGGGCGCCCCCCCGCGCGGCGCGGCAGCGCCGCGTGATGATGGCGGCTGGCAATCCATAGACGATTTCCCATCCGCAGGTGACCCTTCAGCGCCGCCTCTAAGCTCGCCAGAGCCTTGGACAGTGATAGAGGACGACCTAGCTGCGGCCAGCGTGGATATCAATTTGCCCGACGGCTTCCTCGCGGCAAACGACATGATTGATATTAACGTCGTCAATGTTGACAGCATAACTGGCGCTTACCGTATTTCAGAGTATGGGACGCTGGTCTTGCCATTGATTGGGTCTGTTCAGGCGGCAGGGCTGACGGCGGATGTGCTCTCGAGACAACTTGAGCAACTCTACAGCGTTGATTATTTAGTTGACCCCAAGATAACCATTACTCCCCGCGCAAGAGTTATCGGCTCTGTCACACTTAAGGGGCTGATTAACCGTTCGGGCCCAATTCAAATGACGGCTGTTGAATCCCTAGCGGCGATTCTAGACAAAGCCGGCGGGGTTAATGGAGCCCGGGAAGACTTAGACGCCATTATTTTACGCAATGTCGATATTGCAATTCGGGCCCGCCGCGTCGCGCTTGCAGAGATCAGCGCAAGCGGACTACCAGGGCCGACTATTTTACCTGGCGATCAGATTACGATTTTACAGCGCGAAAAACTGCCCGAGATAAAAGATGACAGCGGGCAGTACCCGCTTCTTAATCGCGTGTTGAACGGCGGATCCCTTAGAAATTTCTAAGCCATCAGAACCCTTGTTACATTTGGGATTGCTATTTTTTAACTCTGCACCGATAGCGTCGCGGCATCCAATAGAGAGTCTTTCAGTGTCTTTTTCAAAACTTGACTTTACGCGGCCCACCGCAGGCCCTGCTGCGCGCAAGTTCCGCTATGCGGCATTTGCCGCCCTCTTTGCCTATTCTGGCTTGCTGGCCTACCTCTCGCTTGTCCCTGTGGTACCAGGAGCAGCGGAAATCTCCGATAAAACTTTGCACTTTATGGCTTATGGCGGACTAACAACCTTAGCGGCGGCGGCGTGGCCCAAGACTCCGCTTCTGAAGATGTTTATCCTCATGAGCTGTGTGGGCGCGTTGTTGGAAATGGCGCAGGGGGTTTTGAATTTAGGGCGCACAGCCTCATTCGGGGATCAAATTGCCAATATGTGCGGCGTTGGGCTGGCCCTTCTATCATGGATATTGCTTGTCTGGCTTTTATCCAAGTTTAGATAGGCGCTCTTTCTTGCAGCCAGCCAGATTATGCGGCAATACGCGGCATGACCTCTTTTGACTTTGGAAAAATGGCCTTTGGTTGCTGGCGCTTAACAGAGCCTAACACCGCCTCTGTGGAGCAGCGCCTCAACGCTGCTTTGGACGCAGGGCTATGCTTAATCGATACGGCTGATATTTACGGTTATGGCGATAGCAATAACGCCATTTCGGTCGATGGCGCTGAGGCCGACGGATTTGGCGGCGCAGAAGCCTTGCTGGGTGATTGCCTCGCCGCGCAACCCCATCTTCGGGACCGCATGATATTGGCGACAAAAGGCGGCATTCGTCCGCCCCTGCCCTATGATAGCTCGCGCGCATATCTGACGGCGGCTCTGGAGGCTTCATTGCGCCGCTTGCGCACAGACTATGTGGACCTTTATCAAATCCACCGTCCAGACCTTTTGACAGATTACCTTGATCTTGCGCAGACGCTGGACGGTTTTGTGCAAAGCGGCAAGGTTCGCGCGCTTGGGGTCTCCAATTTCATGCCGTCTCAAATCCGCGCGCTAGCCGCGCATCTTAAGACGCCGCTGCTAACCCATCAGCCAGAAATTTCACTCTGGGCAACCGCGCCTTTTGAGGACGGAACGCTCGATATATGTGCTGAGCTGTCGCTAACGCCTCTTGCTTGGTCCCCGCTGGGACAGGGGTCGCTCTTGCAGCCGCCGCAATCTACACAGATGAAAACTGTGCAACTCGCGCTTCAAAGCTGCGCTGAAAAATACGGAGTCACGCCGGCGCAAATCGCGCTCGCGTTTCTTTTGGCACATCCCATTGGCATCGTCCCAATCATCGGGACGCAAAATCCGCAGCGCATAGCGGAATCGGCGCGCTCAGTCGACATTACGCTTTCGCGTGAGGATTGGTATCGTCTCTATGTTGCGCGGCGCGGCGAGGCCATGCCCTAGATTTGGCCTTAAGCCTGAAAAGCTTAAGGCAGCCCAATTTAGACTCTATTAAGTCTGACGCTGTATTGAGTTTGGGAACTTAATCTCTTGTTCCAAAGGATGACCATGCGTAACTTTATTTCTCTTTTTACCCTCGCAGCCCTTTCAACGGCCGCCGTCAGCGCGCAGGCCCTGACCGCGAAACAAACCGTTGAAAAGGAAACGAGTGTTATTGGCGCAGACGGCGCTGTTCAAACAGTGCGCGAAACCGTTGACACAATCGTCCCTGGCGAGCGGGTTATCTATAGCCTCAATTTCGAAAACGATAAGGCCGACCCAGCCAATGACATTGTTCTAACAATGCCGATTCCTGCCGAAGTGCAATACATAGAAGGCACGGCGGCCGCCCCGCAAACAAATGTAACCTTCTCTGCAGATGGCGGGGAAAGCTTCTCATCACGTCAATCCGTTATGCTGATGGATAGTGCTGGCAATATACGCGCCGCAGGCGCAGATGAACTTACACATATCCGCTGGTCGGTCCCAGGCCCCGTCGAAGCAGGCGAAGGCGGCGTCCTATCCTTCGCAGCCTCCGTTAAATAATTCAGTTGAAATTTCAACATTAAAGCCGGTCTCGAAAGAGGCCGGTTTTTTTGTTAACAAAACCCTGCCAAACCAATTGTGGGATCGGCCTTAACAAAACCTAAATATTATCAAAAAAATAACGGACTAAGCTATTGTTTTATATAGATAAAATATCATATTATGAATAAGCTTTAACCCAAGATTTATGCGATGTTAACTGTCTTTCTAATCAGCTAATTTACCAATTTTGGATAGCTTCTTCTTACCTGAAAAAAAGGAAAGAGGGTTATGACAAACACAAAATTATTTTTAAAGGGCTTACTTAGTGCAACAGCGCTAACAGCGCTCTCAGCAGGGACGGCTTTTGCTGGCGGCACCACCGCAGGCACAACTGTCACCAACACGTTTACGCTAGATTATAACGTGGGCACGACGCCGCAAACACAGGTCACAGGCGACACGCCTACAACATTCGTTGTTGACCGCTTGATCGATGTTAACGTGGCCCCTAATGCGGGTACAAGCGTTGCGCCGAGTGCGCAAGATCAGCCGCTTAGCTTTACGCTAACAAACGAAGGCAATGATGACCAAGGTTATGTCCTGACAGCCGCTAACGTGGCAGCGGGCGATGACTTTGATGCATCAAACCTCGTCATTTCATATGTCGTCGACACAAATGGTGACGGCATTAACAATGACGGCGCGCCTGTTGTTTACAACGGCACATCAACACCTGATATTGCACCGGATCAAATCGTCTTTGTAACTATCGAAGGCGACATTCCAGCGGCTACGCAGGGTCAAACCTCTGACATCACGCTATTGGCTGAAACAGCCGTTACTGGCGGTTCAGGCACGCTTGTCACAGAAGATACAGACGGTAACGATAACGCCGCTGTTGAAAACGTCTTTGCTGATGCAGCAGGCGACGTAACCGGTGATGTCGCGGAAGACGGCAGCCACTCTGCTACAAACACTTACACTGTCTCTACGGCTGACATCACAGCTGAAAAGCTTGTCAGTATTTTTGCAGAAGTGCCTAACGCCACAAATGACTGTGCCATTATTCCAGGAACACCTGCTCCGCAAACAAATGATCAAGACGATCAGTATGCGATTCCAGGGGCCTGTGTGGAGTACACAATTACAGCCACAAATACAGGCGCAGCTGCAGCGAACTCAATCGATATCGCCGATACACTGCCTGACAATTTGACATTTGTTGCAGCCAGCGCAACAGGCTTCCTTGACGGAGCCTCAGCGCCAGCGGGTTCATTCACAACATTGCCGACAGCGAACCAAGATTGTTTCGCGACGCCTTGTGTTGTTGAATACACTGGCGGCGAACTACAGGACGGCTCAGGGACGCCGACAACAGGTGTTGTCACGATCCGCGCTATCCTCGCTTCAAGCAAACCATAGGGTTTATTGCGGCCCGTCCCTGACCTTAGGGTCGGGCCGCTTTCTCTAACCAGAGCTATAATTATTAAATGTCACTCACGCTAAAACATACGTTTAGCGCAGCCTTTATTGCTGCGACAGCTTGGTCCGCTGCGGACCCAGCCTATGCGGCTGTGGGCGACACGGTCACAAATATTGCCTCTGTGACCTTCACAAGCGGCGGCGTCGACGGGCAGATAAGCACTAACCCTGCTATCTTTACGATTGAAATGCCTGACGTGTCGCCCACTATCGAATTTTTCCGCCATTCTCCAAATGGCCCAAACTCGGTCATCGTTAATGTCAACGGCTCCGACTACAGCCCAACAGGCCAGCTCTCGGGTCCTTTCTCCGCAGTTGGCCCAGCGCGCACAACGGGCGGCCGCATCGTTGATACGAGCGTGCCGCTACAGCTTACGCCAGCAGAAATATATTTGACCGGCGAGCTGATGTTTGTAACCGTCACCGATACGAGCGCGAATGAAAGCGCCACAGAAATCGATACGATTACGATTTCTGTAAACTCTGACAATGGCGATACTATTGTTCTCCAGCTTTATGAATCGGGTCCAAACACGGGTCAGTTCTGGGCCTACATCCCAACAACGGGCGCGAAGACTGCCCTGAATGATAACGAGCTGACAACGGGCAATAACACGCGCATGACGGCGACCTATGTTAATACCTTCACGCAGTCCGAAGTCGTTGTCGACACCGCCCTGATTAACCCATCGAACTTTGTTTTTGATTCCGTCACAGGCGCGCCGGTTGACGGTGCGATCGTTACGGTTATCAATGCTGATACAAATCAGCCCGCCCTCGTTTTTGGCGTCGACGGCGTATCCAGCTTTCCAACCTCAGTCACAAGCGGCATGGGCGCAGATGACGAAGCGGGCCTTAATTACGATGCCGAAGCGGGTGAATTTAGTTTCCCCATGTTGCCGCCAGGCAATTACCGCCTCGATGTTCAAGCGCCCGAAGGCTACAGCTACTCATCGGCTTTCTCTCCGTCTGAAATTGTGACAAATGGCGGAGCCTATACGCTCCTTGCGGGCTCTTTTGGCGAGGTGTTTACGCTCACAGAAGAAACGACTTTCCGTTTTGATATCCCGCTCGATCCGCAAACAGATTTTGTTCTAACCAAAGTGGCAGATAGAACATTTGGCGATGTTGGCGATTTCATTCAGTATACGGTTAATGTCCAAAACACAGGGAGCCGAAGCGCGCCAGTGCGCCTTTTTGATACGCTGCCTTTGGGCTTTCGTTATCTAAACGGCACATCGCGTCAAAACAATCTTGCGATTGCTGACCCGGCCGTGTCTGACAATGCTACGCTTTTGACATTCCCAATGGGCGTTCTCGCGCCGGGCGAGTCCATTCGTCTTGATTACGCGCTACAGATTGGCCCTGGCGCGCCAATGGGCGATGCGATTAACCGCGCCGTCGTGCGCGGCGCTGATGATGCGCAGCTCTCTAATATTGCGCGCGCGGAAGTGACGCTGCGCGAAGACCTCTTGCGCTCCACCTCAACGGTCATTGGCCGCGTGTCTGAAAAATCGTGTGACAAAGACGAAGACTGGGCGCGCGATATTGTTCGCGGCATTGGCGTTGAAGGCGTACGTCTTTACCTTGAAACTGGCGCTTACGCAGTCTCAGACGCAGATGGCCTTTTCCATTTTGAAGGCGTTTCCGAAGGCACCCATGTCGTCCAAGTCGACGAAGAGACCCTGCCCCAAGGCTTTAGCCCGATGATATGCGAGGAAAATACGCGCTATGCTGGATCAGCCACGTCTAAATTTATTGACGTGCAAGGCGGCGGTGTCTGGCGCGCAAACTTCTATCTGGAGCAGACAGGCGAGACAGCCGCGCAAACCGTCTCCGAAGAAGTTGCTCAAAACCAAGCCTATAAGAAATTTGACCAAGCGTGGCTGAACGACCAAAGCTCTACACCTGAGCTTGTTTATCCAAACACCAAAGACACGCCCGCTACGCCCTCTGTTAATATTGGCATTAAGCACAGACCCGATCAGCGCGTCGAAATTGTTCTCAACGACCGCCCGCTGTCCGCGCTTAACCTGTCGGGCCGCGATACAAGCGCAAGTCAGCTGGTGATGATTAGCCGTTGGCGCGGGGTTGATCTTTTGGAAGGGGACAATCGCCTTGTTGCTATTGTTCGTAATTCTGATGGTTCGGTTGCCACCACGCTGACCGAAACAATTTCATATGTAAAAACCATAGCGCGCGCGACGCCGCTGCCGAGCCAATCTGTGCTTGTTGCGGATGGCCGCACAGTGCCGTCTCTCGCAATCCGCCTCGAAGATGAAGCGGGACGCCCTGTTCACAAAGGTCGCATTGTCAGCATTGATGTTGAGCAGCCTTATCGTATTTATGATGCCACAGGTGAGCGCGCGATTGCCGAACGCCAAGACGAGATGATTAATCCGCTGGCGGCGCGTCAGGACATCACTGTCGGTCTTGACGGTATTTTGCGCCTGCGTCTTGAACCAACATTGCAGACAGGCAAAATTACTGCGATTGTCACGCTCGATAATGGCCGCAAAGTGCCGATCTATATGTATCTTGAGCCTGAAAAGCGCGACTGGATTTTGGTTGGCCTCGCAGAAGGGTCTGCCGCGTGGGAAAAAGTCAAAGGCAATAGCATCGCGATTGGCGGTGAAGAAAAAGACGATATCATCACAGATGGCCGCGTCGCCTTCTTTGCCAAAGGCCTTATCAAGGGTGATTGGCTCGCAACTGTCGCGGTCGATACAGACGGTAAGCGCGGTGACCGTGACGATGATTTTGCGGGCGAAATTGATCCTAATGCTTATTACACACTTTACGGCGACCGCAGCTATCAAGAATTTGAAGGTGTCTCGCGTTACCCTGTCTATATTAAGCTCGAGAAACGCACGGCCTATGCCATGTTCGGGGACTACGACACCAATATTCCTGAAGGCCGCCTCACTGCCTATAACCGCCGCCTGTCTGGGCTTAAGGCTGAGTATGTCGGTGAGAACTTTCAGGTCGTCGGTTTTGCGGCAGAGACTAATCAAGGCTTTGCCAAAGACGAATTACCTGCAGACGGCACGAGCGGCACTTATCAACTCTCAAACCGCCGCATTCTGGCGCAGTCAGAAAGAATTGTCATTGAGACGCGCGACCGCAATCGTCCTGATATCATTCTTGAACGCAAAGTGCTTGTCCGTTTCCTAGACTACACACTCGATTATCTGACCGGTCAGCTTATCTTCCGACAGCCCGTGGATGTGTCCGATTTTGACTTTAACCCGAATGTTATTGTCGCGGATTATGAAACCTCTGAGGATGCTGAGCGCAATCTAACATTTGGCGGGCGCGTGCAGGCTGAATTTATGGATGACCGCCTGCGGATTGGGTCGACCTTTGTCAAAGAAGACGGCTCTGCCCTCGCCTCTGGCGCAAAATCAAATATGGTCGGCATCGATGTTGTCGGTCAGTTGTCGGAGACAACCGAAGTGCGCGCGGAATATGCGCTTTCTGATACAACACCCGGTATTGACGGCGCGCAGGCCATCCTTGCCGAGGTTATTCACACAAGCGAAAAACTTCAGGCCGAAGCTTACTTCCGCCAAGAAGACGCAGGCTTTGGTTTGGGTCAGCGCAATTCAAATACCAATGCGCGTCGCCGATATGGCGTAGACGCGGCCTATGAAATAAACGAATTTGAAGATGAAGAAACTGGCCGCCGCGGACGTAACACCATTCAAGGCCTCGCCTACCGCGAGGAAAACCTAGAGACGGGCGACACGCGCGATAGCGCCGAAGTGACAGCCAAGCATCAAGGTGACCGCATGTCTTATTCTGCTGGGCTGCGCGGCGCGAAAGATAATCTTGTTGGCCGCGAAAACCGGGAAAGCCTATTGGCTGTGGCGCGGGCCTCCTTTGAAGTGCCCAAACATGACGTCACATTCCAGATTGCACATGAGCAGCCCCTCGGCGGCAAAGACACCGTCTCGGCTTTCCCGCAGCGCACAACGCTTGGCGTGGATAAGCGCATTGGCAAAAAGGCAACGGCGTCTATTCGCCACGAGATTTTGGACGGCGGCGATAACCGCAGCGGAAATACAACAGTGGGCCTCACCACCACGCCGTGGACAGGCGCGGCGATTTCCGCCAGTTCAGACCTTCTAACCAATGATCTTGGCCGCCGCCTTGGCGCGACCGTGGGCCTGGACCAACAAGTACAGATTTCTGAAAAATGGTCAGCCTCGGCCGGCGTGCGTAACCGTCAGGTGCTGGAACAGTCGGGCGAATATATCGAAGTCGCGCCTGACGCCGCCATCTCGCCGCTTGAAGTCAATGAAGACTTTACCTCGGCCTATGTCGGCGTGGGTTACCGCGATGAGGTCATGACGGGCTCAACCCGCTTTGAGGCGCGTAATTCATCAGAAGGAGACACATGGATTGGTACAGGCGCGCTGGCGCGCGAGCTATCAGAGGAGCTCTCTATTGCGGGCGCTATGCGCGGCGTGTTTAACGAAGCGTCCGGCGAACCGAATGCGACAAGCCAGCTTGATGCGCGCGTCGGCGCAGCCTGGCGTCCACGCGGCGAAGAAACAGTATATTTTAACCGCCTTGACCTAAGGCACGCGAAAAATGTTCGCGGCGAAACCGAGACAAAGTTTGTCAACAACCTCGCCATGAATACGATGGTCGCGGACAATTGGCAGCTGTCGACCAATTACGGCGTAAAACATGTCCGCACAGATATTGCTAATCAGAAATTTAAAAGCTGGAGCCATTTAGTTGGCGCGGAAACCCGTTTTGATTTGACTGAAAAAATTGATTTGGGCCTGCGAGGACAGCTGATGACAACAAGCGGCACCGGTACAAAAGAGTTTAGTTACGGCCCGAGCATTGGTATCGCGCCTGTCAAAAACGTCTGGATTAATGCGGGCTATAATGTTGTCGGCTTTAAAGACGATGATTTTGAAGCCGCTGAATACTCCCGCAAAGGCGTCTATCTTCAGATGCGTATCAAATTTGATCAGCACACTGCCGAAGGCCTCCTGCGCCGTATCTCGCCGTCAAATCTGGTCGCTGACAACGGCACGCAAACGCGCAGCTTTGCTAACCCTTAAAGCTCAAGGGTCTGTTAGCTGCAGCTGGATTTGGCTTTGTTTAGCGCGGCTGTCACGCCTTTAAGCGAGAAATCGTAAGACACAGAAGTCCCGCGCGTGCTCATGGCCGAGACGCGCATATTGGCCCCTGCCCGCATTCTCTTAACCAACTGTCGCTCATCCCCGGCGTCTTTGATAAAGGCCTCATTTTGCGACACATACATGCGCGTGCGGGCGCTGCCGACCATAGCCGTCGGCGGGCTGGAAATTTTTAGCGGATAGCCTGTCATGAGACTGGGCTGCTCACTGGCCTGGCCCGATTTCCAGTTAGACACCATAAAGAAAATGTCACCATGTTTAACGCTGGACGGCGTCTTCTTTTTGGGTTCTGATATCACATAACAAATTTTGTCGCCGCCCTCCGCGCGTGAATAGGCAGACCAATCGCCAAATGTGCCTTCAAGCTTTGGCTCTGCGGCATAAGCGGGAACCGCCGTCATCACCGCCAAAGCGGTCAGGGCAAAGGTGGAAGAAAGTAGCTTCATCATGATATCATCCGGCTAAATTTGAGCATTATTAGAATTGCCATATAGCAAACAATTCACGTTAAGGGCGCGTTAATAACAGTGTCAATTACAGTAAAATAAATCGATTAGCGGGATTTATGCGCAATGTCGCGCTGATCCACTGTGCTTTTCTTGCGCCGTTGACGTGACGTCAGATGGCTTGGCAGCGGGCGGCCCGAATAGCCGCCAAAACAAAGCGCTCTATCATAGAGTGTAAGTGCTGCTGCCAGTGACACGTTAAGGCAGAATTTTGTCGGAATTTGAACAATGGCCGCGCACATTTCCTGCGCGCGGGGGGAGAGCGAGCCTTTCTCTGGTCCAAGAATATAGGCGCAGTTTAGCCCGTGGCGAAAGCTTGGCAAGTCAACAGCGTCTTCGGTCAGTTCAATGCCAATGAGTTCGCACCCTTTGGGGAGGCGCATCTCGTCAAGACTATCCCAGTCATAATAAGGCAAATGATTATGTGAGCGGGAGGTATCCGTCATGCGCACCTCTAGGGCGCGCGGGTCAGCCCCGATGGAAAATGCAAAGCTGGCCTCAAAGGCATGGGCTGTGCGCAAGACAGCGCCTAGATTGGCCGCTTTGGATATCCCCTCAACGCCTATACCGAAATACCCGCGAGACATTCTTAGGCCAGCCCCTCGCGGCGCAGTTGCCGCCAACGGGCAAAGGCATAGGCAGCCACCACAAGAGAAATAATGATTATAATGAGGAACGGAAAGCGCGGCGGCAGCGACAAAAACCCAAGGCCGATAAGAATAAATGTCATGCCGTTCACGGACAGGTTGAGCAGCACAGAGCCTGCGCTCATCAGGCGGGCGCGGCGTTCTGGATTCGCGCGGCGTTGCGCCATAGCCTGAAGCGGAACAACAAATAGCCCATTACAAAATGACGCGGCCGTCACATCAAACAAAAAGCGGCGCCCCTTAGGATCTGCAAAAAACTCTTGAACTGTGCCCAGGCCCTCTCGGGTGGACTGCTCGCTATTGAGATAGAGGTCAAGCGTGAAAAGCGCGACGCCCGTAATGCCAAAGGCAACCAGCCCAATCGCTTCTTTTCCGCGCGCCAAAACAATACAAAACAGCGAGCCAAACAATATGCCAAGGGTCGAAATAATTAAAATGGCCGTCAATGTATTCTGATCATAGCGCAGCACATCCGCCACATAGGTTGGGAAGGCGGTAATAAAGATTGTCGATAATCCGTAAAACCAAGCAATACCCAAGAGCGGGCGGAAAACAGGCATATCCTTTATCGCTTGCCCTAGAACATTTATTGTGGCGGTGATGGGATTGTAATTAATTTTTAAATCGGGCTGCGGCGCAGGCGCAGGCGGCACGCGCTCTGCGGCGAACAAGCCAACAGCCGCGAGTACGAGCAATATCATGGCAACAATGCGCGGCCCCGTCAGAAAGTCACCTTCGGGAAACTGTTTTAAGACAAGCAATAAACCAATAGATTGTCCGAGCAGGATAAAGAAAAACTGAAATCCGCTGAGCAAACCATTCCCTGTAATAAGTTCGTCGTCTGCTAGCCATTGCGGCAAAACAGAGTTTTTCGTTGGCGAGAAAAAAGCCGATTGCGCGCCCATGCCAATAAGCGTCATCGCCAAAATAATAGGGCTTTCCAGAAAGAAGCCTAGCGCGGCTAGGCACATCAGTCCCGCCTCCGCTCGCTTAATCCATTTCAATATAATGCCGCGATCAATCTTATCCGCGATTTGTCCTGCAATAGCGGTGACAATAAGAAAAGGAAGGGTGAACATGAGGGCAGCGAGAGGCACGACGGAACCGCGCGGTATAGCGTCCGAGAAAAGAACAACGCCGCCATAAGTCACAAGCCCAATCAATGCTTGCTTTAGCGCGTTATCATTAAACGTGCCCGCTTGGAACAAAATGAAAAGTGGCAGAAAGCGCCGCTGCTTGAAAAGTTTACCGGCTAGTTTCACGCTCATGTCGATATATCCTTTGAGCGCTCCGCTTTTTCTTCAGCTTCTCGCGCGAGTCTTTTTTCGCGCGCGACCTCATTTTCCTCTGTCCGGCCAATATCAGCCGGGTTAAGCGCGCCGAGGTTTTCCATATCCAATAGCGCGCGAGAGCGGGTTTCGATACGGCTCTCAAGAACGGCCATGAACTCATCCTTACCAAGGCCCGGCATAATGGGCTCTAAAAACTCAAGCTTGGCGGGGCCAGGGTGTTTGGTAAAATCGTTCTGGTTCCAGCGTTGACCCAGATTTGTCGCCACAGGAACGACTGGACAATTAAAATCAACATAAAGATGATAAACGCCTTTTCTATAGCGGTGCTGCGTGCCGACTTTGGACAAATGCCCTTCGGGGTAAATTAAAATACGCCGCCCTTGCTCGCGCACGACTTGGGATGTCTCGGCCATGCGGTTGCGCGCATCTTCGCCGCCGCAATTATCAATCACAACAGCGTTCATTTTGGCCAGAATACGTTTAAGAAACAGAAACTTTTCCAGGTGATCGCCCGTTACAAAAGACAAGTCGAAAAATTGCGAAAACATCACAAGGCCGTCGCCATAGCTTTGGTGCTTGGCTGCTATGATAACGGGGCCGTCCTTGGGGACATTTTCATGACCAGAAACGGTGACATTGATACCCGCAATGACGCGCATGCCCCAGACCATGACACGAGTATAGCGGCGCAGGCTTGCCATCATCAATGTACGGCCCGGTAGAAACGAAAATATAACGCAGATAATTGCGTAAAGAAATGTCGTCACGACAAAAAAGATATTAAACAACAGCGAGCGCATCCACATAGCCTAAGGCAGAAGCCCTCTATGCATCAAGCTAGAAACAAAGCTTTCAATCAACTAAGTTGTGCGGCCCTGACCGCTATAGTCTTATAAAAAATCAGCTGCATCTAAATCGAGCGAGAAGAAGTTTTGAAGCGTCAGGCTTTGATTTGTGCCGTCAATCAATGTCAGCACGGTGTCATTACCCACTTGTTCAACAGAGAAGTCACCAAAATCAAGACCAAGCGCGCTAAAGTCGAGCAGGTCCTCGCCATTCGTAAAATCGGTCACGCTATCGTTCCCCCAAACCGTGTCCGTAAACACAAATGTGTCAGCGCCCGCTTCGCCGCGCAAGATGTCATCACCCGCGCCGCCGTTCAGAATATCGTCACCGCCAAAGCCGCGCAGATAATTATTATCGCTATCGCCCGTGAGGGTATCGCTGAACTGTCCGCCTATAATGTTCTCAATACTTATATAGATATCGCCAATCGCTTCGCCTGTATTCTGGCTGCTGTCAGCCAGATTGATGATGAGGCTTGTCCCCGCTGAAACGTAATAGGCCCAATCAGAGCCCGCCCCGCCGTCCAGCACATCCGCGCCGCTATCGCCTTGCAAAAAGTCCGTGCCGCCACCGCCCATCAATGTGTCATTGCCAAAGCTGCCGCGCAGATAGTTTACGCCGCTATCGCCCGTGAGGCTGTCATCAAAGCGTGAGCCGTAAACGCGCTCAATGCTGATAAAGCTATCGTCCGCCGCGTCGCCGCCCGAAGCGGTCCCCGCGCCTAGGTCTATTGTGACCGCAGCGCTGCTTGTCGCGTAATAGGCCCAATCTACGCCCGCACCGCCGTTATGAAGATCAGCCCCTTGGTCGCCGCGCAAAAAGTCGTTTCCGCTACCGCCGTAAAGCGCGTCATCGCCCTGAAGCCCGCGTACGAAATTATTAAAGCTATCGCCTGTCAGCGTATCATTATGACGCGAGCCGACGAGGTTCTCTATATTGATATATGTATCGCCAATTGCTTCGCCAGTGTTCAACGCCGTGTCGCCCATATTGACCGTAACGCCAACAAGCGATGAAGCGTAATAGGCCCAGTCATTTGTGCCAGCCCCACCGTCAAGCGTATCCGCCCCCGCGTCGCCTTGGAGGTAGTCATTACCCGCCCCGCCTGTAATCACGTCATCTCCATTCAGACCGCGCAGATAGTTCACACCGCTATCCCCGACGATTGTGTCATTTTTACTCGAGCCTAGCACGCGCTCAATCAGCTGATAGCTATCGCCCTGCGCGTCGCCGCCGCTGCCTGTCCCCAATGCGAGGTCAACGCTCACACCGAGGCTAGAGGTGGAGTAATCCGCCCAGTCCTGACCCGCGCCGCCGTTCAGCGCGTCCGCGCCCACGCCGCCGCGTAAAAAATCAACGCCAAAGCCGCCGTCCAGATAATCATCACCGGCGTCGCCGCGAAGGTTGTCATTGCCGTCGCCGCCGTAAATCATATCATTTCCGTCATTGCCAGAAATCAGGTCATTGCCGCCAAGCCCGTAAATGGTGTCGGCCGCAGCCGTAGCCGTATAAGTGTCATCACCCGCAGTTAAGGTGATTGGCCCTCCTGCGCTTGGAACTTCGAAGGTAAATATCCCGTCAGCATAGCGAATAAACTCTACGCTCTCGACCGTATCTACGCCTTCGGCGCCGCTATTATTATGCGTGACGGTAAACTGCCCATTCCCAATATCGGCAATGGTATAATCTGTGCTGTTTCCCGCATAGAAAATTGTATCCGTGCCCGCGCCGCCAATCAGCGTATCATTACCCAATCCGCCCGTAAGCGCGTCATCGCCCGCCGCGCCGTTGAGTATATCAGTCCCAGCCAATCCGTTTAGCGCATTAGCCGCGTCGTTTCCCAACAGGCTGTCATCACCCGTTCCGCCAATGGCGTTTTCAATCACTGTGCCGCGCGCGATAGAGAAATTCCACGTCATGCCGCCAAATGAGGAAAAAGCCTCTTCACGCAAATCAATGTCGGCATCAAAACTGAATCCAGATACATCAAGCGTATCTATCCCACCCGCATCCCACACTGCGGCAATGATGGAGTCGTTGGTGTCGGACAGCTCCCAAGAGGCGTTGCCTGTATTGGAGTTAAATCCATAAACGGTATCCCCTGTTCTAATTGTTGTGTTTTCGCCGTAAAGGCGCTGCAACGCGGCAATGTCATGCAGCATAAGATTAGTTGCGTCTTGTCCAAGGAAATTTGCGCCCGTATTTGTTTCGCTAAAATAGCTCATCACCGTATATTGCAGGCTATCTTGAAAATACTCAGCGCTGTTGGCGTAAGATATTGTTCCTGAATAATTGCTCGGATGGCTTAGCCCAAGCGCATGCCCGATTTCGTGCAAAATAAGCGACATACCAAAATCGTCATCTTCGGTGTAATCCGTATTAGAGGTTATCCAGATATCCGCATTCAAATGCTCTGCAAGCTGATCGTTTATGCCGGGGTAAAAACTAAAAAAGGCCTGTCCTGCCGTGAAGCCTGTATTGTTTGGATTTGTGACAAGCAATATGTCAGCCGCGTTAGAGAACGCGCTTGGGCCCGTGGTGCCGGTACCATTTCGCGTAAAGGAAATATCGGCCACATCATCGATGTAATCAAAGGCGCGAATAATGAATAACATCTGCGCGACTGAAACCTGCGCAAATCCGTTATCTGGCGTAGCATCAAAGGCCCAGCTTATTGCGCTCGCTGTCCCCAATTCATTGCCGCCATTATTATAAATACCGTCGCCAAATTTACGCAAATCGCGCGTGAGCTGTACCGCTGCTCCATCATAGTCAAAGTCTGGTTTATTGCCGCTGTTGAAAGGTGTGACAAGTGTCGGAGACCCAATCGCGTAATCGGACCCGTTGAGGGGTGTGTAAGTGTGCGAAACTGAGTAGAGCCCTGTTTCAGGGTCAAACACGGCTTCATGGCTATGCCCGTCATGACTGTCTTCACCATCACAAATCGTGCACCCTGGACAGTCAGTGTGTATATCATCTGCGGTTAGGTCAATGTGTAAGTCAAAAATTGGATCACCTTCAAGACCCATAAGGCCACGTGCATCTGCAATCATCATATCTTTGTGGGCGTTAAACATCTTAAACATAGGGGTCTCGCACTCGCCTCGGATACTACAGGCGTTTTCTATTAGCTTAATTTTTAAATATGAAATTTAGGCTAATTTTAAAATAGGGTAGAATCAAGGCGGCGCCAAAAACACGGTTAAAAGGGCTTTAAGCGATGAGGCGCGGCAAACATATCAACGCCCATTGTTTTCACCCCCAAACGCGCTATCTAGCAATGAGACATAATCAATAAGGACATAGCATGAAATTATCATCAGACATTACAGCCATAATAACGGGCGGCGCTTCGGGCCTCGGTGAGGGCACGGCGCGCGCGCTCGCAGCTAGCGGCGTCAAAGTCGGTATTTTTGACCTTAATGAAGAGCGCGGCAAGCAGGTCGCCAAGGAACTTAGCGGGGCCTTTGCTAAAGTTGACGTGTCGGACAATGACAGCGTCGAGGCGGGCTTCGCTGCTATTCGCGCCGAGCTGGGCCAAGAACGTATCATGGTTAATTGCGCCGGTATTGGCGGCGGTATGAAAACGGCGTCGCGCAAACGCGACACTGGCGAGATCGTGGCCCATGACGTGGCCTATTTTACGCGCATTATTAACATCAACCTTATTGGGTCGTTTTTATGCGCGTCAAAATCAGCGGCAGGCATGATGGGCTTGGAGCCAACGGCGCCAGACGGTGAGCGCGGTGTTATTTTAAATACGGCCTCAGTTGCGGCGCAGGACGGACAGATAGGACAACTCGCCTATGCTGCGTCCAAAGGCGGAATTTTATCAATGGCCCTACCCATGGCGCGCGATCTGGCGCGCGAGGGTATTCGCGTGAATACTATTTTGCCTGGCTTTTTTGAAACGCCTATTTATGAGCAGATGAAGCCTGAAGTTAAAGAAAGTCTTCGGGCGCATGTCCAATTCCCCAATCGCTTCGGCACGCCCGCCGAATATGGCGATCTAGCGAAATTCATGGTCGAGAACGCCTATATTAACGGCGAATATATCCGCACGGATGCGGGGGCCAGAATGCCACCTCGTTAGAGCGGCCTAGAAAAGAGAATGCCGCCTCGTTAGAGCGGTAAATACAGACGCAATATAAAGCCCCATTAAGCTGAGTGGGGCTTTCCTTTATGTTTCCGCCGCTTTTAGGGCGTCGCCACTTTGCCTTCGCGGCGGGGATCGGCCCCGCCCGTCAGCGTACCATCCGCGTTGCGGTAAATAATATGAAGGCCGCTAATTTCCCCGCGCGAGCGCCGCACCGTATGACCTTTGGCCTCCAGCCCTTTCACTAGACTTTCCTCAAGCCCAAACTCTGCGGCAGGGCCTGTGCGCTGCACCTCATTTGTCTCTTCGTCTTTAATGCCTTTGGCTTCGAGGCTAACGCGGCCACGGCGCGCGATGACATTGGGCAGCTCAATCGCCTGCTGCGGGGTCATTCCCCAATCAATCACGCCCACAATTGTTTTCGCCGTATAGGCAATAATTGAGTTCCCGCCTGGGGAGCCCGTCGTGAACAGAAATTCCCCATCGGGACTGAACACAATTGTCGGGCTCATGGAACTGCGCGGCCGTTTACGCGGTGCAGGTGCATTGGCAATCGGTAAGCCCGCCGCATCAACCGTTTTAAAACTAAAATCCGTAAGTTGATTATTGAGCATAAAACCACCTGCCATACGCTGGCTTCCGAACGGCGCTTCAACCGTAGTGGTCATAGATACCGTGAGGCCGTCTTTATCAACAATCGTAAAATGCGAGGTGCCGGGGCTGTCGGGCGTTGCGTCTTTGCCTCTCAAAAAGGCTGCGGGGTTGCCCGCCGTAACATCGGTAATCGCGCGGTCAGAGCTGATTAAACCTGCGCGCGATTGCAAATAGTCCTTATTGAGCATAAGCTTTTTAGGAACCTCAACGAAACGATCATCGGCGACATATTTATCGCGGTCCGCATAGGCCAGAAAACTGGCTTCGATAAAGTGGTGCCAGCCCTCTTCGCTTGGGCCCATCGCTGTCATGTCAAAGTTCTCAAGCGTACCCAAAATAGACTGCACCGCAATCCCGCCGGACGCAGGCGGCTGCGCGCCGCAAATAATATGGCCGCGATAACTCGAGCATAGCGCCTCTGATTTGATGGGTTGATAAGCGGCCATATCAGCAAGGCTTAGCGTGCCAGGTAATGGCTCCTCTTGAACGGCTGCGATAATCTGTTCTGCTAGCGGCCCCTCCAAAAGCGCGCGCGGATTCTTCGCAATCAGCTTCAGGCTTTGAGCGTAGGCGGGGTTATCGCGCACGAACCCCACACCAATCGGCGTCTTGCCATCCGCTTCGAAAAAGTAGTTTCGCGCCGCCTCTTGTCGGCCCAGCACGAATTTTGACATACGCCCAACAATATCGGCCATGCGGGGGCTGACGGTGAAGCCAGTCTCAGCCAAAGCAATCGCCTCATCAAATTGCGCCCCCCATGGCTGCTGACCATAATCTTCATGCGCTTTATGCAACATAACAATTGCGCCCGGAACGCCCGTTGACCGCCCCGATGCAATACCGTCAAAATAGCGTAACGGTTGGCCGTTATCATCTAAAAAAAGCTCCGGCGAGATAGCCGCCGGCGCCGTTTCTCGGCCGTCATAATGCCAGACATTGCCCGTTTTTGGATCATAGACGACCATAAATGCCCCGCCGCCCAGACCCGAGCTTTGCGGCTCGACGAGGCCTAAAACGGCCTGTACGGCAATGGCCGCGTCTACGGCTGACCCGCCGTCTCTTAACACTTTCGCGCCCGCCTCACTGGCGAGCGGGTTGGCGGCCACAACCATAGCGCCTTGGGGCGCGGCGGTTTTTGCAATGCGCTCAATGGCTGGACGGTCTTTTAATGCCTCGGCACCGACAACGGACGCAGAGCCGCCAAGCGGCACGCTACAGCCCGAAAAGGCGATAGCCGAAAAAGCTAAACACCATGCGGCATAACTTCCAACGCCGTGAGGCAAAGGGCGGTGGGCATGGTGTGGGGCTGAATGCGGCATGTCTATCTCCTGTTTCGCGGGGCACAGTAAGCGGAATTAGGCGGCTGTAAACACAGGACTGCGTGCAGTGTGTTCAATGTTAAAGCGGTAAGCTTCACTTTTTCCTCATTATTTTGAATTATTTCAGGCCTAAAGGAGGCCTATATGAGGATTTTACTGAAATCCGTATTTTTAACGCTCGCGCTTAGCGGCGCAAGCCTATTGGCCGCGCCCAATGTACAGGCACAAGATAGCAGCGCGAAGAACAATTCAAATTCAAGCAAAAAAGCGCAGCGGCGCGATTATAAAAGCCCGCCCTCGCCTGAGCTTCTAGCTCAGCAGCGCGGCGAAGTACCGTCAACGCAAGCCGCCAATAACGGCGCGTCATCCTCCGCTGCCAAGAAAACAAAAGCCAAAAAACCCAAGAAACGTAAAACCCGAGAAATGCCGCTCTAGACTAGACGCGCCGCTCTTTGTCATCAAGCGGCGGCCCGCAATCGGCGAGAAAGCGGTCAAGGACGCGCCGTTTACCATAGTCAAAAAAGGCACTTGCAATCCTGCGCGCAATAGGGTTTAAGGCGGCCTATTCGCGGTCACGGCCGCAGCCGCACCGGTAGCTCAGCTGGATAGAGCACCAGACTACGAATCTGGGGGTCGGGGGTTCGAATCCTCCCCGGTGCGCCACTTTTCCAAATTTAGAATAAGCTAAGTTATTGAAAAACCACCCAGTTTTTCACTGACTGCCCTATTGGCCCCCAATTTACCCCGATTTTGGGACACAAATTGGGACACAAAATGGTACACATTGGACGCTTATGAACTGGAACAATCGATATCTTAT
>CAKZTE010000085.1 GCA_937923115.1 uncultured Caulobacterales bacterium
ACGCTTGATGATATTAACGACCATATTTGCGATAAACTCGCCAAGTTTAAATGTCCAAGCTATCTGCATCTTGTAGAGGCCTTGCCGCGTAACGCCACAGGCAAGGTTCTTAAGTTTGAGCTTCGCAAATCTATCCCCAAATCGCTCGGGCTATAGCGAAAGCGCTGCCCTTAGCGCTCTTGGGCGCTAATCACGGCGCTGAGCGTTTGCGCGTCGATGGGTTTTTTGAATTTCACGCCTGCGTATAATTTATTGTGCCATTTAATCTGGCCGGGATGCCATGTCTCGCCAAGCTGAATGTAAAGCTTGCTCGGGCGCTTGATGAGGCCTGAATGTTCGAGCTTTAGCCCGTTCATGGAAATATCAACCAAACCCGCATCATGGGTCGCGGTGCCCACCCTAATGGCGACTGGACTGTTCAGCACGCGGCGCTGTTCCCGCACGCGGCTTTTGCGGGATTGTACCCGCGCATAAAACGCGCCAATAATTAGGGCCGTACTCAGGAGCAGGAGAAATAAACCGACACTTGCTTTTGGCATAACGCTATCGAGCTGCGCGCTTGGCAGCGTACTACCGCCGCCAGAAAAGCGGCGCGCGACCTTGTTTGTGCCGACGGCCGTGTTTTCAAGCCGCGCGAACCTCTCATCTGTATCAGCCAAAGCACCCCCGCCAAAACGCGCCTGCGGCTGAAAGATATCTTGATCCTCTGCCGCCGCAAGACGTTCAGAGGCAAGACTTTCTTGGCCGCACATCCAATGGCTCTGAAGCGAAGAAAGGCTTTGCGTGAAATCAGGGGTCTGCGCGCCCGCAAGAATATCCAAAGCATAGTTGTCAAACCCCGCCTGAGCGGCAGCGGCTCCCTCGCGCACGCTCGATAAATATTGAAACAAGGCGGCCCGTTCCGTCTCAAACGCGCGGCTAGGCACAGCGCCGCTCCCTGCTATTAGCGCTGGCAAAGAAATTGAGCGGGCCAGCCCGTCAAGCTCGCGGGCCATGTTTACAAAGGCGTCATCCTCTGTGGGCAAGGTCATTTTCTGAATAAGCGCCGCCGAATATAATATATCATCCAAGCTATCGCAGGGCGTCGTCACCTGTATCTCGGTTTGAGTCCTAGCCTGCATCCCAGTCTGAGCCCTACTCTGAGCCCTACTCTGAGCCCTACTCTGAGCCCTACTCTGAGCTGACGATTGGGCCTGAGCCATAACGGCGCTATTTAGCATTAAAAAGCTAACACATATCAGACAGGATCTCATCACTGCGCTACTATCTGGTGTATGTGTTAAATTATCATTTACCATATTTAAACCCAATTTATTGGAAATTTTTACAAAGCGCGCGCTCCAATTCATTAATATTTAAGAGGAGAAGAATTACTACACTACAGTAGTGTATTTAATTTGGAGAGATAAAATATGTCACACACGTCAATCAAGAGAGTTATGGCCCTTTTTTTGGCCGGGTTACTGCTGTCCACCGCCGCCATCGCGAATGAGAAGAACCCGAATAGTGCTGAGGGAGATATCCAAAAGGCCCGCAGCGTTCAAAGCGCCAACGCCTGTGATTTTCAATCCAAAACTCTCGGCGCTATTAGTGGCTCTCAGTTTGAGACCAATCTAAACTGCGGCTCGCCCGCGGCCATGCCGCAGCTCAACACTGCGCGGGCAAGTATTAATTTCACAGTCAATGGGAAGGCGTTTGTGGCGGCCGTAAAAAATCAGGCCCCAAAGAGCCAATATGCGAAAATCCCTGCAAAGCCAGTTCAGACAAAAGCGAATGTATTTAAAGCCAACGTCTCTCATTCTGGGTCTAATTCTGCGGCGGGCATTCGCTAGACGCGATGACCGCTCAAACCTTTGCGCCAAGTGTAAAGTTTTGGAAAACACCGAGGTAATAATATCTCAATCTAAACCTGCTATGTTGCCACTATAAAAAGATGGTGCGGTTATGTATGGCGAGACAAAAGAGACGATTGGATTAATCCTTACAGGCGGCGGCGCAAGGGGCGCGTATCAGGCCGGCGTGTTAAAAGCGATTGCAGAAATGTCATCCGCCAAAACGGTGCCCTTCCCGCTTATTTCCGGCGTTTCAGTTGGCGCATTAAACGCGGTCGGTCTTGCCTCCAAAGCGGGGAGTTTTAAAAAGTCAGCAGATTGCCTGGAAGCCTTTTGGCGCTCGCTGCGTACAGAGAATGTTTTTGAAATTCGGTTTCGCAAAATTGCAGCGGCGGCCTGTAAGATGGGTCTATCTGAACTCCTGCCGACCCTCTTTCGCGCCGCGCCGCGCTCTTTGCTCGATACAGCGCCGCTCCGCGAGAGCTTGTCCAAGAGCCTGGATTTAAACGCAATGACGCGGGCCATAGGCCGCAGAAAAATCAAAGCCGTCAGCGTGACTTGTTCAGGGTATACCTCTGGCCATGCTGTTACTTTTTTTCAATCAGGGCCCGCCGTTCAAGACTGGCACCGTGTGCGCCGCGACGGGATTAGGCGCAAGCTCACCCTTGACCATATTATGGCGTCTGCGGCTTTGCCAGTCTTATTCCCTGCGATAAAAATTGAAGATGAGTATTTTGGAGACGGCGCGCTGCGTCTCACCTCCCCGCTCTCCTCCGCCATCCACATGGGTGCGACACGGCTGCTTATCATTGGCACGCGCGATAAGCCTTCCCCTGAGGCGGCCTCCAAGAGCCAACCGCCGCGCCACCCCACCTTGGGCGACCTTGGCGGTTATGCTCTGGATACTTTATTTCATGATAGTCTTGACGCCGATCTTGAGCGCCTTGAAGCGGTGAACGCGACGCTGCGGCTGATTGCGCCCAAAGATAAGGCGGCGCTGCCGCTTAGCGAAATTGAAACCCTAATCATAAACCCGTCAGAGGATTTGCAGCAAATTGCCCTGCGCCACGCCGAGCAAATGCCGCGCGCACTACGTTGGCTGCTGCGGCGTAAGAAAGCTGCCAATAATAGCGGACGGCTTGAGAGCTATTTACTGTTTGAACCCGGTTACGTCGGAAGCCTGATTGAGCTGGGGTATAAAGATGCGCTGGCGATGGACGCCGAGATAGGGGCGTTCTTAAGACAGCCGCATAACGCTGGCACCGTTACGCAAGCTGCCAGTGCGCAATCTACTAATGCGCAATCTACTGGTGCGCAGACGCCTAGCAAAGCGGCTCTGAAAGTCGCCTAGTCTTCGGGCAGTAGGCCTAAGCCCGATCTACAAATCAGAGAAGAGCCTAAGCGGCACTACGCCTTGCCGCTGGTAATATTGGCAGCAATTTAATCATAAAGCTCGAGAGATCTTTTTTATCAACGATAAAGTCTACGCCAAGGATGTCGGGACTTTGGAGATGGGGCACATCGATATTATTTGAAATGATGATGAGCGGCGCGCCCTTAAGCCAGCCCTTAATGAAAGGGACGGAAAACTCCGCCGAGATACTATCAGCCAAAGAGTTATCAAGCAGCACAACGTCAAATCTATTGTGTAACAGGCACTCTAGACCCGAACTGCATTTTGACACTTGATGAATATCAAATCTCTCAAACCCCGCCTTAGTAAGGTGAATGAGGAGGATATCCTTTTCAATGGCGTCGTCATCTATCAGGAGGATTTTCAGCATGACACTTCTTTAACTAAACCAAGCAAATCGTCTTGCTTGCTATTTTGACTCTATTTGCGGTGGCCCATTGATGTGCCAGAGAACGGCGTAGCACCTTGTGGCGGCGGGCATGACTTGCGTCGGTCTTTAGAAATTTTGCGCTCAACATAGCTCGAACCTGCCAGATACCGCGGTCTTATTGCGCAAGATTTGAGCGCCGCAAGATTACAATAAAATGGGATTGCCCTGGTATAGGGGCTGGGACCAGGGCAATCACAAGATTTGTCACATCCACTAAGCGTGACGATTAGTATTATTGGGATAACACTATAATGGTGTATAAAGTGCAAGCGTTATCAAAGCCTTAACGTGAAGACGAACGACTAAATAAAACACTATATTGGTGTTTTTTATATTATGTTTACCTCCCCAAAATAGATTGCGTCCACGCGCCAGTGTGTCACTGGTTTCATCTTCGCCGCCTGAATTGGCGGTTTTTGAAACTCATGAAAGGCTGGGCGGCATTGAGACAATCCATTCACACGGCAGGCTCAATCGCAACTTTCTGACGGGGCGAAGTTCACCTTCCTCCGTCAGACTTTTTTAACCATACACTGCAATATCACGTGGAGCAGCATTGCACCCACTCTGAATTGGTGTATATCAAAAAAAATATAGTCAAAATAAGCGGGGCAATTCGCAATGAATACAGAAGAAGTTGAAAAGCACATTGGGCAGAAGATAAAGATCTTGAGAATTTCTCACAAGATGTCGCAAAAAGCCCTCGCAGAGAAACTCGGCATTACCTATCAGCAAGTTCAAAAATACGAAATGGGCATGAACCGAGTCTCCGTTGTGCGTATCTGGCAGCTTTGCCAAATATTCTCCGTGAGACCCGATTTTCTGTTCGAAGATTTATTGAACCTAGACGACAAAAACAATGATAAAAACGGAGATCTCATCTCAAATAGAATCGCGACGTCACAAGATATCAAACTCATGTTGGCTTTTAAGAAAATTGAAAGCGGCGATCACCGCAATCTTGTCATTAAAATGAGTCAGACATTTGCGGAAATCGCTTAATCAGCGGGCTTTGCTGTGTCTGCGGCCTCATCTAAGAACACTAAATTTAAATCTTCCTTGAGACTTGCAAAAACTGCTTCAACCAAAGTCGGCATGGGATGCTCTGCCAGGAGCAGCTCTTTACTGAACTCAACCTTTGTCAGGATATGCTCACTCTCGCCTTTGTGGAGCGCAAAAATGCGCTTTATCACGGCTTCATATTCACGGGACAATCGATCGGTCTCAACCTCATGACCTTTGGCGATGAGGACCTCAATTTGCTTTTGCAATTCGAGGGCTTTTGCAATTTCGGCTTTAAGGTTTACGGCGGAAGAAAAACTGGACGTCATATTAATATCTCACTCGGTCAGTATTAAATTATAGTACAGACATAACGGAATGATAGATTTAATAAAATAAGTTACAACTCAAGCGGATATTGCAACCGCTCGAATCATGCTGGAAACGTGAAAATCAATTTCTAGATGAAAGACATATTGCGTCAGTTTAAAAGTCGATGAGCCCATCGCCTACGGCGCGTAAGGCGGCCGTGGTTCGGTCAGACGTCTGGGTCTTGAGGTAGACGCGGCGCAGATAGCCATTCACCGTATGATGCGAAATACCGACGATTTCAGCGATAACGGCATTACTTTTCCCGCGAGCGACCCACGTTAGAACTTCGCGTTCTCGTTCGGTAAGGACAACATTATTATCTGCATTGCTAGCCATAATTTTGCAAAATTGAAGATGGCATTGATTAGACGCGAAATGCGCTTTGAATATGTTTTCGCGAGAGAATTGCGCTTCGCAATCCTTAAACCGCATCACCACACAGCCGTTGCGGCTATTGGGTCCATAAACAGGGACCACAATACCATTGGCAGGACAAGGCCGATAGAAGGCTTCGAGATGCTCTATTTGCTCTGGTGTCCACAGCAGTTTTTCAGCAACGTCGGACCAAAAAATTGGCTCGAGGAGCGGGTTAAAGTTAGACGTAAACGGGGTCGAGAATAATGTATGTTGGCGGCGATGTTCTTTAGCCAACGTCTCGTCAAAACCGGTAGCCTCAAAATATTTGTCGGAAAAGTCAGCGGCGCCTGCGGGTGGCTTGTGATAATAGGATAAGGCATCAATCCCTAGCGGCTTCACAAAATCCATAAGTGCTAGCCAGACCGCTTTATAGGCGGTGACATCGCCAATCTTTTCGGCAAATTCTTCTAGTGACACGCGAGGGTACATTTCAATCTCATAACAAACCGCGTGCCCCGCAGCAACACAACCATAACTAATTGCAAATGATTGGTAAACAGAAATTGTATTTTAAAAGGTATTCTGTGAAAAAAAAATGACCAATAAACCTCTAATTTTACACGAAAAATATTAAAAACATGAAGCCTCAACTATGTGAGTTGAAAGGTCATCTATAGTCGGCGTTCTTGGATGCCATCAAAACACTTATGGCATAGGATTTGCGCGAATCCATATTCGCCATAATAAGCCCTGCTCGCTCCCCGCTCATCTCCCGTAGAAAACCCGCCGCAAACCCTGGGTCCATTGATTCGAATATGGCGGCGGCTTGCTTGGGCTTCATCGTTTGATACATTTTAACAAGGTGAATAATATCATCATTGGCAACAGATTTCATGATGCCTATTTGGGCCTCCATTTTGCTATTGGCAGCCTCAATTAAGGTCATCTGTTCTGATAGCTTATCCTCTAGCGTCGTCAAAGCCTTCTCGCGCGCAGCCAAAGCCGCAAGCCGCTCTGTTAGCTGCGCTTTATCCTTTTGCAAAACCTCCAGCACAGCGCCCGTGAGGCATAAATCTGCGCCTTTACCTTCTTCCATCTGCGCGCCGGCCGTTTGGGCATCAGTCTTGGGGGCGTGTGCGCTCGCCGCAGCGCTAGCGGGGTCAGGGCCATCTTTTTTTGTCGGCAGCACTTCGGAGGACACAGATATGGCCCTTGCAATTAACAGCGCGCAAAAAGCGACACCGATTAATGGCAATATGCGCGGCTTCATGCGTTAACCGCTTTCGCTGTACTTAGAAAAGTAAGGTTGGACGCAAAGGTCATCCCGATAGGGGATGGTCCGTCAGGTCGGGCCGCAGCCTCTTGAACTATGGCCTCGGCTGATTCTTGAATTGGAGCGAGAACTGGAAAAGCCTCAACATCGGCCGCAAGATCTGCATCATCCCGATTGCGCTCCACGAGTACGGGGCGCGTGGGCGGGGCAGCTTTTTGTTGCGCAGCATGTTTCTCGCGCGTCAATCTATCTTGCTCTATTTTCTCTTGCTTTAAATCGGCTTGCTTTAAAGCCTCTTGCTTAATTTTCTCTTGCTTGAGTTTCTCTTGCCGAAGCCTTTCAAGCTTGAGGCCTTCCTGCTTCAGGCTTTCTTGCGCGAGGCGTTGAAGCTTAATGCTTTGCAGCTTGAGGCTTTTTTCATGCGCGCTCTGCTGCTCCTGAACGGCCTCGACGATTTGAAGCAATCCTGACGCCGTGATTCGTCCACGCTGCGCTGCCGTTTCCAGTTCA
Source organism: uncultured Caulobacterales bacterium (assembly GCA_937923115.1). GTDB lineage: Bacteria > Pseudomonadota > Alphaproteobacteria > Caulobacterales > Maricaulaceae > Fretibacter. The sequence goes on from CAKZTE010000085.1 coordinate 7,191, forward strand.
GGTGTTATCGTGTCTTTTAGCTCTGCTTTTATTTTGCGCGCCGCCTTAAGCTGGCTATCGAGCTGAGAAATAGACGCTTCGATATTGGGCGCCATGCTCTCGCATTTTTGCAAAAGAAACCGTAGCGTCTCGACTGTTTCGTGGGTCGCGCTTTGGGCTTCACGCGCGGCGTCATGAGTCTTGCCAATAGCGTCTGTCAGCGAGACAATTGACGCGCCAACGCCGCTATCAAGGCCATTAAGCGCTTTCAGTCTTTTACTAAGCAATGCGCAATAAAAACAGGCGGAGGCGGAAATCAAAATAAGAATCACGTCCAAAACCCAGCTGCTGAGAAAAGAAATATTACCAAGGTCAATCATTACTGCACCAAAAAATCAGTTATAAGAATTCCAAACACCGCGTCCGTTCCAAGGATGAGGCGCGCGCGCCGCACCAGCTGTGCGCGCATCTGCGCCATATAGGCCGCGTCGCGAATCTGCTCAGGCTTTAAAGCCCGTAAATAACCCGTGAACGCATCGCGCAATTGCGGATCATTAGGGTCAATATCATAGGCCGCCTCCTCGCTGACCTCTAAGGTGATACCAATTTTCAGCAGGCTATTGCCGCCGTCCAGTGATATCGTAAAAGGATTTAGCGCCACAAATTCGGGGTCGACTTTAAGATCCAATGGCTCAGCCGCGGGCGTATGCGCCTGCGCAGCGCTATGCTCTGCTGGCGCGCTATCGACGCGCGACGGCAGAAACCAAACTGTACCAAATGAGCCTGCCCCTAAAACGGCCATGAGAGCGATTTGCCCAACAAGCCCGCCACCTTTTTTGGGCGAAGCCTCCTCGCCGTCAGCCGCAGGTTTGGGGGCGCCTTTTTTCTTCTTCTCTTTTTTTGCCATAATTAATGCCGCCATATTCCATGCGTTAGCTCTGTAGTTCCAAAGCGGAGAATTAACCACACTATTTTAGTGTTTTTTCTTTTACGCATCATATGGTGAACGCTTTGTTAATCGTTAGAGCCTATTTAATAGAACACTAATGTAGTGTAGGATTCACTCTAATAATGGTCTCAAAATGAGTATAGTAAATGTGTGGCGCGCCCTGTCTCCGCAAAAGCAAATTGCGTCAGCCCTTAGCGTTCTGGCCACGATTGGCGCGCTGTTTCTTCTAACATCGGCGGCGTTAACGCCCGAAACCGATTTGCTGTATTCAGGTCTTGAACCCGCTGCGGCAGGCGAAGTGATTGCGCGTCTAGAAGCCTTAGACGTTATATATGAAGTCAAGGGCAATGCGATTTACGCAGATAAATCTCGCCGTGATAGCTTGCGGCTCGAGCTTGCCCGCGACGGCCTGCCGCGCCAAAGCGTCGTGGGCTATGAGCTGTTTGATAATCTCAACAGTTTCGCCATGACATCTGATATGTTTGACACGGCCTATTGGCGCGCCAAAGAAGGCGAACTGGCCCGCACACTTGTCGCCATGCCCAATGTACGTACCGCGCGCGTTCACTTAGGCACACAAAAAGCCACAGGCTTTACTCAAGGCGCGGCGGCGCGCTCCGGTTCTGTGACCATTGCTTCCTCTGGCGGCATTAGTCCGCAACAGGCCAAAGCGATACAATATCTTACGGCGCTCTCTGTCTCTGGGCTGAACCCATCAGATGTTGCCGTAATCGACACAGTGGGCGGGGTTATTGCCGGTCCCGGCATTGACGATAGCGCGATGAAAGGCGGCATGGGCGAAATTGAGCAAGCCGCGCAAATTAAAGCAGACCTTGTCTCTATGCTTGAAGCCCGCGTTGGGCGCGGAAATGCACGCGTCAGTGTTTCGCTTGATTTTGAGCGCGAGCATTCTACCACAGCCGAACGCCGATTTGATCCAGATGGCCGCGTTGTAAAATCCCAGACCACGAATGAGGTTAGCGATAGCGCAACAGGTACAAATAATTCTGTCACCGTCGCCAGCAATTTGCCAGAGGGCGAGGCTGGCGGAAATGAAAGTAATGCCGAGCGCGCGGAAACGTCGGAAACGGTCAGCTATGAAATCTCTGAAATTGTAAAGAACACAGAAATATTACCCGGCGGCGTAAAGCGTATGACCGTAGCGGTCTTACTCAACGATATTATCACGCGCGCAGAGGACGGGACCATCACGCGCAGCGAGCGCAGCGCCGAGGAACTAACCTCACTTGAAGCCCTCGTCGCGTCCGCCGCAGGGCTGGATGAAGAGCGGGGAGATAGCCTCACCATTCGCAGCCTCGCCTATGAAGTGCCGCCGCTTATTGACGGCGTGGAGGCCCCCAGCCTGTTTGCGCAATTCTTAGAACAATATCTCTGGAGCACCGTAAAAGCTTTGATCTTGGCCTTTGTGGTTCTCATTCTTGCGCTCTTTGTCGTGCGCCCGCTACTCTCTCAAAAACCGTCGCAAGAGGGCGGCGAGCTCATGCCGCTCTCTCTTTCTGGGGGCGGTGGTCTAGAGGGTTTTGGCGAGGCTCAAAATGCTCTGGGCCAAGACAGCCCACAAAATTTAGGACAAGACTCAGCCCCTCTTGGATTACCCTTCGTGGGCGAGATGCAGACCGTCGCCAACCTCGGCGCGCCCGAAGATCCGATTGATTTACTCAAAGCAAGCGTAACAGATCAAACCCAAGCTGCGGCTGACCTTTTGGCGCAATGGCTAGAGCAAGATGACCGGGTCGCTGAAAATGGATAGCACCGTCATACAATCTCTGCGGCGCTTTGATGATGCCTCCCAAGACAGGCGCCGCACAGAAGGGCAGCCCATTCTTGACGGCGCTAACATTATTAATGTCGGCTGCGAACGCTTTCACAGCTTACCAGAGCCCCCTATGAGCGCCTCCATGGCCGCCCCGCCCGACCCGTATGAGCAGGGACTTGCAGAAGGCGAGCGCCGCGCGGCCCATCTTCACGCCAGCACAATAAGTGCAATGGAGCAAAGCTTGTCTGTTTTACAAACGCACTTTAGTCAAAGCCTGACCCAAATCAGACAAGACCAAGCGCAAGTCTTGATGGACGTCTTAGAGGCTGCCTTGCCTGCATTAGTGCGGCAAAGCTTTTTCAAAGATGCGCGTAACATGATTGAAGCCCTAGAGAGCTCAAAGCGCGACGCTGCAATTACTGTGCACTGCGCCCCTGAAGACAAAGAGCCGCTCAGCCAGCTTTTCCAAAGCAGTTCTAACCCTGATCAATTCCAATTTGGCGAGACATCATTGCCGGCAAATGACATGCGCTTTGAATGGGCGGACGGCGGCGCAGACATTGATTACCGCCGCGCGGCTGCGGCAGCTATGCGCAGCCTCATCTCACAATATGATTCCCAGATCGACATAACGCCACCCATAGATTCCCAGACCCGCGACGTACAGATTGGCGACACGCCCCCCTTAACTGAAACAGAGAGCCACAATTATGAGCATTGATGATCTAAACCCGCCCGTCATGACCGCCGCAGAAAGCCCGCAAGCCGGCACACCCCAATCAGAAATGGAAGCCCCGCAAAGTGAGCGCCGTCATGAAGGTGAACGCGCCCAATATAAACGCTCTATCTATGCCCTTCCAATTTCTATGCAGGTCGTTATCGGCTCTGCGCGTCCAACGATTTCGGACCTTTTGCAAATGAAGGACGGCACGCTTCTAACGCTCAGCAGTAAAATAGATGACCCTGTTGATCTGTGTATTAATGACCGCATTATTGCGCGCGGCGAACTGGTGGAAACAGATCCCGCCACAGGCGCGATTGGCGTTCGCCTGACCGAAATTGTGGACATCTCCGAAGATATTTTAGGCGCATGATGTCTGCCTTAGGCATATCTCGCGCGAGGCCGTCCTCGGGCGGCGCGCGCTTTGTGCCTTCTGCGGGCCGGATCCTATCGCTTATCGCCGCGGCTGTCTTGACGAGCGCGCTATTGATGTGGCCCGCGCTCGCCGCCGCGCAAGACAGTGCCGGCGCGCTAGGCGGGCTAAGAGATATCGTCGGAAATGACGACGCGCCCGCCTTTAATGCGCGTATTTTGCAGCTCTTTTTCCTTGTCACCGTTTTAAGCCTTGCGCCTGCAATCGCGATGATGATTACCTGTCTGCCGTTTATGATTATCGTCTTTTCCTTTCTGCGTCAGGCGATGGGCTTGCAGCAATCCCCGCCCAATATGATGATTATGGGCCTTGCGCTTTTTCTAACCTTTTTCGTAATGGAGCCGGTCTTCACCCAGTCATGGGATGAAGGTCTTGCGCCCTATATGAATAATGAAATCACCGAAGATTTAGCGATTGAGAGAACGCTGAGACCGTTTCGTGCCTTTATGGAAACGCGCATTGAACCCGGCACAGTCGAGCGGCTTGCGGCCACAATGCCAGAACGCGACTTTGGCACAGACGATGAGGTTTCCTTCCCCTTGCTTGTAACCGCATTCATGCTCTCGGAAATCAAACATGCCTTTCAAATCGGCTTTGTTATCTTTCTGCCTTTCTTGATGATCGACCTTATCGTCGCCTCCATCTTGATGGCCATGGGGATGATGATGGTGCCGCCCGCCGTGGTGTCGCTTCCGTTTAAGCTCGCATTCTTTGTGATGGCGGATGGCTGGTTAAAAATTACAGAAGCGCTCCTGCGCGGATATGGAATGAGTTAATGTTAAGTCCCCTACCCTCTCCCCTATCCTCGCCGCCTACCACTATTGAAAGCGGCGGCATTATCGCTGGCCAGGGTACGCCGCCCTTGAACGGCCCCGAAAAAGCAGCCGTCATCATTGGACTGCTCGGCCCTGATTATGCTGGCCCCATAGTAGATAAAATAGAAGACCACCATTTGCGGCGCTTTATGACAGCGTTAAATAACCTCAAAGATATTCCGCGGGACATCATGCTAGGCGCGGTTGCAGAATTCATAACTGAGCTGAGCCAAAGAAAAGGCGGATTTAAAGGCGGACCCAAAGCGGTTGAACATCTCATTGAGACGTTGTTTGACGAAAGCCGTGTGGCAGATTTACTGGGCGACCCGCCCAAACCCAAAGTGTCCGTCCTAAAAGATACAAGCGATATATGGGCCGCCTTGGTTAAGTCCAAACAAGCCGACGTCACAACCTTTTTATCCGCGCAGCCGCCAGAGGTTGTCAGCCTCATCTTATCGCAATTAACACCGATTGAGAGCGGCGAAATCTTAGGCGAGCTTGATGAGCAGATGTCGATTTCCTGCGTACGATTAATGTCGCGCGGCCTTACCCCCGATGAGCGCACATTAGGCGCCATCGCAGAATTTGTACGGCTTGAATTTCTCGAAGCCGAAACAAACGATACCTCCAAAGAGGCGGCTCTGTTTGTAAGCGATATTCTTGGCGTTCTTCCGCGTGAGCGGCGCGATGCCATGCTGGATATTCTCACGCAGAGCGATCCAGAAAAAGCAGCCCTTATCAAAAGTGCTATGCTGACCTTTGAAGATTTGACGCAGCGTCTGCCCGTCAGCGCCATCCCAATTATCTTTAAGGATATGGATGACACTAAGCTATGCGAAGCCCTCAAAGCGGGCGGCGCGCAATCGGCTGAAACGATTGACTTTCTCTATGCCAATATCTCGCAGCGAATGGCGGGACAGGTGAAAGAAAAAGTCGAGGCCCTGCCAGAGCTGAGCCCGAAACAGGCAGACAAGGCGGTCACAGGATTAATGGTGTTTATCGGGCAGCTTGAGAAAAGCGGACGTATCACATTAATCAAGCCGGTCCCCAAAGACGATTAGGGCCGCGCTTGAAGAGAATCAAGAACGCTGCCTAATAGGATTAAGGTCAGTCTAAACCGCCCTTAATACCGCACCACAATATCCGCTGCGATAAGCGCTCTATTGCAAGACAAGCTCGGCGTGAAGCGCGCCTGCGGTTTTCATTGTCTTCAGAATGTCAATCATTTCGCGCGGCGAGACGCCAAGCGCGTTCAGACCACCGACCAAATCTGTCAAGCTGACATTTTGCTCTATGATAGCGATATTGCCGGGCTCGCCGTCGCGCACATCAATTGTCGTGCGCGGCAAAACGATTGTCTCTCCGCGCGAGAATGGATTGGGCTGGGAGGGGACAGGAGTTTCGGAAATTGTAATCGAAAGATTGCCCTGCGCAATTGCGACAGACGACACTTTCACATTATTACCCAAAACAATCGTCCCAGAGCGTTGATCGATAACAACCCGCGCTTTTTGGGCTGGCGTTAGTTCATAATTTTCAATCCGGCTGATAAGGCGGGCAGGCGACTGGGTGAGTGACTTCAAGCTCAGCTCAACCGTGCCGGCATCCAGAAGCGTCGCAATCGCACTGCCAAATTTCTCATTAATAACCCGCTCGACGCGTTCAGCCGTGGTAAAATCTGGCGCGCGAAGGGCCAACCGAATACGCGACATCGTCCCAAAATCAAACGAGATTTCCCGCTCAACTCTTGCCCCGTTTGGAATCGTGCCCGACGTGGGAACCCCTTCTGTAATGCTTGCGCCCTCGCCCTCAGCTTTAAATCCACTGACCAGTACATTGCCTTGCCCGACCGCGTAGACTTCGCCGTCCGCTGCATTAAGCGGTGTCATAATAAGCGTGCCGCCCGCGAGGCTCTTGGCGTCACCAATGGAGGAAACATTGATGTCGATCCGAGAGCCCGCGCGCGCGAAGGGCGGCAAAGAGGATGTCACGATAACGGCGGCCACATTATTAGGTTTGAAATTGCTGCCTTGAATATTGACGCCAAGGCGCTCGAGTAAATTTGACAGCGCTTCTTCGGTATAGGGCGAGTTGCGAATGCTATCCCCTGTCCCGTCAAGGCCAATCACGAGGCCGTAGCCAACAAGGTCATTGCCCCGCACGCCTTCAATATCGACAATGTCTTTGACCTTTACCGTGGCCTGGGCTGTCAGGGGCGCAGAAAAAAGACTGATTAAAAGACAGGCCGCGATGAGGCGAAAGACGTTAAGAGCTCGGGTCATAATTTACCTTAGGTAATTGCTCAGGCTGAGGCCTGAAATTCGCGAGGTGATAATATAGCTGCTCTCCAGAGCGACTTCTAATTGCTTAAGTTCTGAGGCAGCTTCATATTGATCGCGCCCAACTAAGTTTTGATAGGCCGTGGTGAGCGAGGCCTTTTCAGCCTGCTGGCGCTCTTGCGCGCGGCCGAGGCTTTCTTGCAAAATCCCTAAACGGCCTTCGGTTTCTATCAACCCGCTCTCGGCATTGCCCGCAACGTCCGCACCGGCTTTAAAGACCTGACGAAAGCCGTCTTTATCCAACGGGGCGTCTGCCGCCGTCGCTAAGGTCACGAGTCCGCGTAACGAGTCGCGAAAGGCTTTATCGTCTCCGCGAAGAGACATCTCCAAGGTTTGGCCATCGCCAATATTGATAGGCGGCGCGGCGCGGTCTGAGCCTTTATAAATGTTGGTTTGAAATCCGCCTGTGGGGCTTTCAAAATAGGTTTCAATCGCGGATTCAATTTCGTCCGCGGACCCTGCTGTTTGCATGATATTGCGAATATCATCAAGCAGTACATCAGGTGCCGCAAATGTCAGCTGATCTGTGGCCGCGCCCGATAAAAGATTACGGCTGCCTTGCTGTACATTAAGCGCGCCCATGACGCTGCGAAGATTGCCTTCGGCTTCGTCAGCCAAGATATTAGCCCCCGCCGCGCCGCCGTTTTCTAGCGCCACAACCGCGCGCGTGCCAATGCCGTTCATTGCTGTTCGCGCGCCGCTCACAGCGCCAGTTGTCATATCAAGGCGCGTTTTTGACATCGCGCCCAGACGCGCGCCTTGGTCGATATCAGAGAGCGCTTTAAAGATAATATGGGCTTGACCCGTGAGACCATTGGTCGCTTTGGTTATGTCCGCCTGTACGCCCGTCACAGCTTCGCGCGAGACAATATCTAGACGGGCTTTTAGCCCCCCAATCGTGCGGTTACGCTGGGTGAAGCCAAGCAAATCTGGAAATCCTTGCAAACGCATTATTGCCTCCTAAAGCTGTAGTAAGCGGTCAAGCATATCGCTGACGGTTTGAATAACGCGGGCATTGGCGGCATAGGCTTGTTCTATGATAAGCATGTTTTGCAGCTCGTAATCTGTATCCACGCCTGAGGCTTGTATTTCGGCATCGCTTAAGACGCTGGCGCGAGTGTCCGCTGCAACGGCGAGGCTTTCATGACGGATACGGTTTTCGCCAAACATAGACGAAACTTGCGCCACAAGATCGCTTGAGCTGTGCGTGCCAGTAAGTTTTGACCCAGACGGCGCGCCGTTCGCTGCGGTCATGGCGTCTACGAGGTTTGTTAAAATTTCCGACTCCCCCGTGAGACCTGTTGTCACGGCGCCGAGACCATCGCGAAAGCGCGTTGCGCTCCCGCCTTGGGACGGATCAATCGCGGCATTGAGTTGCAGCCGGCCCGCAAGGCCCGCCGTATTGGCCGGATCAAAGGGGCCGCCCGCATCCGTGAAGATACCCGGCCCTCCGGCGGCTTTAGTTGGGTCAAGCCCATCATCAGAAAAACGCGAGATGAGGTCGCCCGCTAAAGCATCAATTTCGGCTTGAAACTCTGTTCCGACAGTGTCGCGAATACTAAAATAACCTGAGAGCTTTCCGCTGCTGAGGCCAAAATTGCCGTTTTCAGCAGGCGTTAGATTTTGATCTCCGACAAAAAGCCCTGATAGGCCCGTGCCATCCGAACGATACACGCTATCAGCAGTCACGACACTAGAGGGCTGAAATTCTAATTCTCTAACATTACCCGCCAAAAGGGTCACGCCCGTTTCGGTGATAACGTCAACCTGTCCGCTGCCGCGCGGCAAATCCTTAATCGGGATAATCTCGCCGATTGTATCAAGCAGCCTTTGGCGTTCATCTTCTAACGTTCCAACCTCAGCTGAGCCTTCGGCACGGCCCGCAATATCGCCGTTTATATCTTGCAGACGGTAAAGCGCGTCATTGACAGTCTGTACAGACGCGCCAATTTGCTGATCAGCATTAGAGCGCATAGTCCCCGCAAAGGACGATAGATTATTAAATTGAAAGGTTAGCTCAGTGCTGGCGACGAGGACAGAATTTTGAAGCGCGGGGGACTCTGGCGTTGCCGCCAGTTCCCTAAGACTGCTCTCCAAGGCCGTATAGCCCGTAAATAGACTATTGCTTTCGCCGGGCACGCCAAGCTCGCGGTCAATCAAGGCATAAGCATTCGCTAGAACGTCCGCCCGAGCCGTCGATCCATCCGCGTCGCGGCGAAGCCGCGACACGCCAACATCTTGGTGACGCTCTACCCCAATAGTGCGCACACCATTACCATATCCGGCGACAACACCTTCGGCAGAGATGGCACTGCGCCGCACATAACCAGGCGTGGACGCATTAGCGATATTGCTGGCCGTAATATCAGCGCGATAAGCGCTGTTTGAGAGGCCAGAATATGCGTTTCCGAGTGCGCGCGATAACGTCATGTGGGTTCCTTTAGCTGAGAGCTATTGCGTTAAAAATCTATCGTTTTAGATTTGTGGTTTCTTGCAGCATCTCATCGACGGTTTGGATGATTTTGGCATTTGACGAGTAAGCCCGCTGCGTTTCAATCAACTGCGTCAATTCTTGTGCAATATCGGTATTGGATTCCATCAAGGCATAACCCGCAAAGTCACCCGCGGCGCCTTTGCCAGCATCCCAAAAATAGAGATCACCACTATCCGCTGATACGCGGTAGGCTTGATTGCTCACCGCCTCTAATCCATTCACATTCGGAACGTCAGCGACAGGCACTTGGAACAATGTGCGCCGAGATCCAGAATTATAGACCGCTTCAACAAAGCCTTGTTGATTAATTTCTACGCCTTGTAAGTTACCAATAGGCGAGCCGTCTTTAACGATATTGGTTGGCGAGAAAGGCGCGGCCAATTGCGTCAAACCCGTCGTTTCGCCAACAATGCCGACAAATGTCGTAATCGGCCCGCTCGCGACATTTATCGTTATTTCGCCTGTTGCGCCATCATATGCCAGGCCAGCGCCTGGTGTGACACTCGCTATAGAACCGCCTGGCGCGGTACCCAAACCATCATCAAACCCGACGGTAAAATCTCCAATCGGAACATTTGGATCACCAGCGCTGTCGGCAATGCTTACATTCCAGCTATTACTCACACCGGTCGCTGGAACATTAGGCGTAAATGTAAACGTCACTTGCTGCGCCAGTCCTAAAGTATCGAAATACTCAACAGGCAGTGTGAAAGACTCGCCGGTTCCTCCGGCAAGTGTATTTTCTGCGGGCAAGTTCATGCCAAGGCTGATGTTCCGTGTTGGCGTTGCTGTGAACTGACTCGCATCGACATTCACAGGAACAAGACTGCCGGTGCTATCGCGGCTGCCGGCGGATACAACGCCCGCGCTGTCAACGGGCCAGCCTAAAAGAAACAGCCCGCTCTGCGTGCGAAGGTTCCCATTTTCGTCAGCCGTAAAGCCGCCTGTCGGAACCATCATAAAATCACGTTCTGTCGCACTCTCATTGACGCCAAAAGAGTCTGTAACCGGAATCATGCCCTTACCATTGATGGCAATATCAAGCGCGTTTCCTGTCGAGACTAGTGACCCTCCGCTGCTCACGTCTTTAAAGCTTGAGGCGCGCACGCCGCCCGCAGAATAAGCGCTTTTTTGCTGGTTAATCACCATGCTTGAGAAATCCACTTCGCTACGCTTATAGCCGTAAGTAGAAGAGTTTGCGATGTTATCGGAAATGGCCGCTAGGCGCGTTGAATTTACATTCAATCCCATGACGCCTGCATTGAGTGCGGAAGATATTGTCATAATTAGTCCTTAATATTGAGCAATGTGAAGTTAAGTTATCAAAACCGTCTTAAAAAAGTGTGTAATATATAATACACTATATAATATTTACATGTTTTTCACGCGGTAGCTGATGCGTTAGAATTATTCTGTTATTTATTGGCTCCTTGGCTGGCTTACTGCGGCTTGTGGTGCAAAAGGATAATAGAGATTCGCCGGTTTTGCGGCGCCATAGCGTCGCTTACCAAAGGCTCTGTTGAGCCCTTGCCGGACACTTCTTTGATTTGTGATTTTGGAAACCCTTGCTCGACCAAAAGACGCCGCGAGGCGTTTGCGCGATCACTGGAAAGCTCCCAATTTGTGTAGCGCGCTTGGTTTGGGAACACCCGCGCATCTGTGTGGCCAACAATTTTTACGTCATTTTTTACAGGTCCAAGCGACTCGCTAACAACAGCCAAAAGTTCGCGTAGTAAAGGTGAGGGATTGGAATTTCCGAGATTGAAAAGCGGCTCATTGTTGGAATCAATGAGTTCAATCACAAGACCTTCGTTGGTTTTTTTCAAACTTACATGCTCAAGGAGACCTGCCCCCTTGGCTTCTAGCGCTTGATTGAGATCTTTAAGCTTCTCTTCTACTTCTGCTTCTTCTTTTTGAGCTTCGCCCACGGCGTCACCGATACCTTCGGCTTTGCCTTGCTTATTACTTGTAGTTTTTGCGCCAATGCCATTTCGTGCCAGCGTGCTTTGCGCCATGACAGAGTCACCGCTAAGAGCCCCCGCGCCGCCGCCAGAAACCGCCGCAATTGGAATATTTGGGTTAAAATAATCAGCGATACCTTTACGCTGTTCCTCGGTTGTCGCATTCAGCAGCCACATTAACAGAAAGAAGGCCATCATCGCGGTTACGAAGTCAGCATAGGCCACTTTCCAAGCGCCGCCATGATGTCCATCCGCTGCATAGACTTTTTTGCGCCGTATAATAATGGGTTGAATTTCATCGCTCATACTATAACTCATAAGTGTATATTTCTAAAAACACTGTATGATTATAATTAAATATCCCTCTACAAACGCAGTTAAAATGCCGTAAATTTTTAACGAGTCAGAAAGGTTATAAATATAAGTACACCAAATAAATGCACTTTAGGTTATGTGGATAAATTTTGTCATCTGTTTTAAAATCAAAACTTAATAACGCCGCCCAATCAGGCGAAACGGACGGCGTTTCAGACGGCATGAAGAGCCGCCTTGAACCGTTGCAAATTTTGCTCTGCGAGACGCTCAAAGCGATTACGCACGAAATTTTTGATCCTGCTGATGTTACGCTCGCCCCTCTCTATGCCCATGAGCTTCAAGCGGCCCTAGACACGCCTGGACTGAAATTATCATTTAGCAGCCATGATGGCGCGGCTCATTATTTTGGTGTCATTTCGCCGGCCTTTGTCACGGATTACTGTCAGCATTCCCTTCTATTTGCGCAAGATGAGACTGCCTCAAATAAAGAGTCGGGGGATCAGGACTCTAAGAGTATTGCGAAAGAAGCCTTCAACCCCTCAATGCTAGATTGCCTATTGATGCAGCCCACGGCGACGCAAATCGGCGAGTGTCTTGCAGAAATACTCTCATTCCCCGCGCCGATGAAAACCCAAATTGGACTGTCTTTTGACGCGCTTGATGTTGGTAAACCGGCCCTAAGAGCCATCGGTGAAGCCATCACACTAACATTAAGCATCAAGCCCCTTACAGATGATCGCGGTTCGAGCAATCAAGGACCGGAAGACCAGAGTAAGGACGGCCAAGCGCCCAGTAGGGAGCCGTTATTTATCGACTTAATATTGCCGCGCGCGCTTCTTAAAGACATGATGCGCGCCAGCCCCGCCAAAGAGGCGAGCGCCCCCGTCCTTGACCCGGCCCATCCTTGGGCCGTGCATATGCGCCAAGCAGTGAACGCCGCCAATGTGCCCGTGCGCGCCGTTGTCGAGAGCTGCGCCATGACCGTAGCGGAATGCACGCGGCTTGAAATCGGGCAGGTCATCGCCCTGCCGGGCGTCACGCTTGATGCCGTTCAGCTTTTCATTGATATGGAAACAGGACCAAAGGCCAAAGCGCTCCCAGTGTCCTTGGCGCAAGGCTCGCTCGGTATATTTAAAAAGAACCGCGCTTTGAAAATGAACGAAGAAATTGACCCTGACTTTATTAAAGACATGAATTTACATATCATTTAACACAATCATTTGGTGCTTTTTAATAATTACGTAACGCTATAATTATAAGCCAAGAGCATGAGCTCACTTGTAGGTATAATCATCACGACCATTTGCGTTTTCGGCGGATATATCCTCGCGGGGGGCAAAATGGGAATCATTCTCCATTCTCTGCCCTTTGAGATGATGATGATCGGCGGCGCGGCCATTGGCGCTTTCGCCCTTGGCAATGACATGCACACCATCAAGGCCACGGGCAAAGATATTGCAGCCGTTTTTAAAGGCGGCAAATGGAAGAAATCTGATTATACAGACCTGCTTTGCCTGACTCATGAACTCATACGCGTGATGCGCGACAGCCCCGTTGAAATTGAAACGCATATTGAAAACCCGCAAGAGTCGTCAATATTCACGCAATATCCTAAAATTCTAGCCTCAAGTGATTTCGTTGAACTGATTTGCGATACCATTCGCTCCATGCTGATGAATTTTGATGATGTTTACCAAGTTGAAGAGCTTCTGGACAAGCAACTGGACGCGATGAAACACGAATCTTTGCACGGCTCACACGCTTTGCAAAACATGGCTGATGCCCTACCCGCGCTCGGTATTGTAGCCGCCGTTCTCGGTGTTATCAAAACAATGGCGTCAATCGATAAGCCCCCTGAAGTTTTGGGCGGCATGATTGGCGGCGCGCTTGTGGGGACATTCCTTGGCGTGTTTCTCGCCTATGGGTTTGTGGGTCCATTTGCCAACAAAGTGAAAGGCGTACGCGAGCAAGAACATTATTTTTATATGATGGTCAGAGAGGCACTTGTCTCCAGCCTGCATAAGAACCCGACACCAATTTGTATCGAAGTGGCCCGCCGCAGCGCGCCGCATGGTCACCGCCCCAGCTTTACCGACTTAGAGGAGTCGCTAAAATCCTTAAAGCAGGCCGCATAATTATGAAGGGCCATCAAATCAGTTTTGTCCCTGCTCGGCGCGCGCTTACCCGCGCGGTCTTGCTTGGCTCTGCGCTGATTACCGCCTGCGTGCTCCCCGCAAATACTGCCCACGCCTCTGATGCCGCCCAAAAAACAAAGCCGCCCCAGTCTGACGCTGTAAACTCCTTAAGATCCATACTCAAGGACGCCGTAGAGAAAGGACTTTTGGACACAGATGAAGGGTCGCCGCAAGACCAAAGCACGCCGTCCAAAGACAGCCCCCAAGACGGAACTGGGCCCAGCTCTGCGCGACATATACCGTCCACGCTTTCTGTAGATAAAACAGCTAAAGATAAAGCCTCCACAATCAATTGCAAAGCAGCCCAATCTGCCATGATTACAGATTTCGCCAACGTCACTAAATTTGATGACGTGATTGCGGCCAAGGTCAATTTGGGCGGCGGCGGCATAGACGCCAGCGCGCCCGAAGACATGCGGGCGGTTATTCTTAGCTACCTCGCCCTTGCTCTTGGCACCGAAGCCTTGGCGCTTTCTGAGCGCACAGATGAGGCGCTTCTGGCTTTGCTCTCGCGTATTGTTGAAGGCGGCGTAAGCGGGGACGACTTATCAACAATTAAGCCGTATAGCGCCTGCCACAACAGTTTTCGTATTTGGCATTTAGCGGCAGAGCTATCGCGCCCCGAAGGCGCAGCGTCCCAAGCCGTCATAACCGAGGAAGATTATGCGGCTTTGTCCAAATTTCCGCCAAAATTGCAAGATCATTTTGCGATAATATTTGCCATTCACGCCGCGAGAACGGGCGACATGCTGAGCGCGAAACGCTACCTCAACAAACGCTTTCCCAATACGAAATATGGTGACACCCCAGAACGCAAAGACGAGGATATCCTCTTTCTTTACGCTCTGATTTTACAAAGCAATAATGATACGCGTTTTACAGAAATATTCTCCCATATCGCTGCGGGAACAGGACTGCTTAAAACACAGGCCTTAAAAGCCCTTGCGGATGACGCGGCCCAATCAGGGCGCGCGCTGCCAGCAGATTTTGAAAGTGATCTCACCGCGATTAATGTTCAATATGGCGACGGGGTTGAGGCTAAGACCGCGGCGCTAGAGCTAGTGAAGTTTCGCCTTGGACAAAACCAATATCAAGACGCGATCAACACAGCCAAAGTTCAATTTGTCCAACAAGACGCCATGCGGCTTGAGAGCGTGAGCCTGATTGGCGATAAATTATTAGTTGAATTCGCCAGCGAGTTTAATGATCGCCGCCTTTACGCGCTGAGCGGCTATTTCCATGACCCCGTGTTTTTTGACAGCCATCCAAAGGCCTTTGACCTGACCCTGCAAGCGCATGACACAGCGGCGGCGCTGCGCTTACCAGAGCTGGCCCAGCGCTTATTGCCAAAACTGCAAAGCTTTAAAAAAGAGGCGGGCCAAAAAAGCGCGGTGGAAAACAGCGTAAAGCTCGCGCAGGCGCAGCTAGCCTATAAAGCGTCCCAATATGCGGATGTGGTCTCAATGCTTAAGGACGTGAAAGGCGGCGCGCGTTTTGACACGCTTCGCAAAAATGCGGCGCTGGCGTCTAATGATCGCGCCTTAGCGCAAACCGTCTTAGCCAGCCTTCCTGCCAGCGCGCAGCGCGATGAAGATTATCTCGCGTTCACCTTACAAAAAGGCCTGTGGAACGAATCCAAATTGCAGGCCAAAACGATTGTGGCCAAAGGCAAGCTGGGCGAGAACCCCGAGAGCGCGGCGCAGGCGCCTCTGCCCTTTGCTTTTTCAGTGGAGCTTTTGGATTACCTGACCGCGCCCGGCGCGGCAGACGCCTTAGCCGCCCTTCCCGATAATTCAGCCGAGCTAGAGGCTCTGCTGCTTACCCTCAAATCGAATACAAATGTTGCGAAAGGATTTCTCAACTATGACAGTTCTAGCCCCTAAATCTATGATAGCGGCCACAGCTCAGGCGGCGCGTCATGGATAATCCGATTTATGTGAGCCTGTCTCGCCAATCTGGCCTGATGCGCGAATTACGCGTGATCGCCAATAATATCGCCAATAGCGATACCACAGGCTTTAAACGCGAAAGCGCCGTGTTTAGTGAATATGTTCACAATCTCAGCACACCAGAAACCACTTTAAACGCCGGACGCGGCGCGCCGCAAAGCTCGATTTCAATGGGCCGCCTGGCCGCCCATGCCAGTGATTTTGAAAGCGGCTCCTTGCGCCAAACGGGCGGTTCATTGGATGTCGCGATTGACGGCGAAGGCTTCTTCACAGTCGAGACGCCGCAAGGCGAGCGCCTGACGCGCGCGGGGCATCTCATGACCGATTCAGAAGGCACGCTGATACAGCATAGCGGCTATCCCGTGCTCGATGACGGCGGCGGACGCATCCAAATCCCCCAAGACGTGAACCTTCTGGCGATTGGCGGGGACGGCACAATTAGCGCAGACGGCGTTGAAATTGCTCGGATTGCCATGGTGACCACAGACCCCACGCAGCTTGTCCGCGACGGCGATAATTTTTGGACAGCCGGCGCGCCAACTCAGCCGCTAGAGGCGCCGCGCCTGATGCAAGGTTTTCTTGAGGGCTCCAATGTGCAGCCCGTTAATGAAATTGCCCGCATGATCGAAGTGCAGCGCCATTACGAAGCGGGGCAGAAACTTATGGATATTGAAAATGACCGCATAAAATCCGTGATTAGCACCATACGCCAAATCGCTTAACGCAGACCCTAAACGGGCCTAGCCGCCCTTACTGAAAGGAAGTTCAGGATGAACGCTCTTAGAATTGCTGCCACTGGAATGGCCGCCCAACAAACCCGCGTCGATGTGATTTCAAATAACATCGCCAATATGAGCACCACGGCCTATAAGCCGCGCGTCGCAGAATTTGCTGACCTGCTCTATCAACAGCATCTCGCGCCTGGCGCCGTTTCGAGCGCAACAGGCAATATCGTACCTGCGGGCATCCAAATGGGTATGGGCGTACGCACGTCGACTGTCTCGGTTGAGATAACACAAGGCAGCCTTAGCCCCACAGGCGGCGATCTTGATTTAGCGATTGAAGGCCGTGGCTATTTTGAAATTACCCTCCCCAGCGGCGAGGCCGCCTATACGCGCGACGGAAAGTTCTACCGTAACGCCGAAGGTCTTGTCGTCAATTCCGATGGCTATGAGCTGGCCGATAATATCACTATTCCCAATGAAACGCGGCGGCTCACGATTGCGCTAGACGGCGAAGTGACCGCTTATTTTGACAATGCCGCAGAAGGGCAGAATATCGGCACGATTTCCATGACGGTCTTTGCCAATGCCAAAGGCCTCGAAGCGATGGGCGGTAATTTGTTTCGCGAAACGGCCGGCTCCGGCGCGCCTATTATCGGCGATCCTGGCACAGAAGGCATTGGCCAAATGCGCCAAGGCTATCTGGAGGATTCAGGCGTTGATGTGGTTGAGGAAATTTCAGAGCTTATCGAAGCCCAGCGCGGCTATGAACTTAATTCCAAAGTCATTACGGCCGCAGATGAAATGTACTCTGCTACAACGCGGATTCGCTAAGATGAACCGCCTTAAACTTAGTTTCTATTTTGTAGGCCTCGCAGCGTTGTCTGCGCCAGCTTTCGGCACAAATGTCACGGCGAATGTCACGCTCACGCGCGGACATATTATCGAGCAAGGCGATATAAAACTCTCCCCTGAAAGCCCGCCCGGCAGCGACGCGCTTATGGAGCGCTATATCGGCCAGCAAATGCGGCGCACGGTTTATGCGGGCGCGCGGCTTAGCGCCAATCATGTAGACCGGCCCACCTTGGTGCGACGTAACACGCGGGTGAATATGATTTACCGCCTTGGACGCCTTCAGATGACGGCTTCCGGCCGCGCCATGGATGAGGGCGGCGCGGGCGATATTATCACCGTGATGAACCTTGACTCAAAGCTGCGGGTTCAAGGCGAAATTTTACCTGACGGCAGTATTGAGGTGATCAAATGAGACAGATTAAAAACGCGCTCGCTTTTAGACGCTCCACTCTTTTTAAACGCGCCCCTCTTCTTAGTCATACCCCTCTGGGCCTCATCGCGATTCTAGCCTTGAGCGCCTGCGCGACAACGAAGACGCCGCCTATGCAAGCCCCTGCGGTCTCGTCCCAGCCATGGGACACGCCGCGAACCGACCGCCTTGGCTATGCGCCCAATGTCGCCCCTTATAATGATAACGCCGCTTCGCATCATGCCTATACCAATAATGCGCGGGCGACTTCGCTTTGGAATAGTAGTCCCAAGTCGCTGTTTGGCGATCGGCGCGCGAGCAAAACGGGTGATATCTTGACCGTCGTTATAGAAATTGATGACGAGGCGGAAATAAACAATTCTGTGACAAAAAATCGCCAAGCCAATCAAGGCTTTGGAATTGGCGCTTTGTTTGGCTTGCCCGAAGTTATCAATAAAGGTCTACCCGAGGGCGCATCTCTTACCCCCGCTGTGGACATCAACCGAGACCGCGCAGAAAATGGGACAGGCAATATTCGCCGCGGCGAAAAAATTACGTTGCGATTGGCGGCGCAGGTCCAAGGGGTGATGCCAAATGGCTATTTGGCCGTGACAGGCCGCCAAGAAATCATGGTCAATAGCGAGGTGCGGCTGCTGCGCGTAACAGGGCTTATTCGCACCCAAGATATCTCTCGGCTAAACACGATCACCTATGACAAAATGGCCGATGCCCGAGTTTATTACGGCGGACAAGGCAATATTACTGATGCGGTTAAGCCGCAAAAGGGCCAGAAAATTCTCAATCGCCTTCTTCCATTTTAGAGCGTTATCATGATTAAAAAAATCCTTGGGTCTGCTTTACTTATCGTGAGCGTTGTCGGCGGCGCTGTTGCGGCTGACTTTGTAAAACACCGCGCGCCAAGCGAAGAAGCAAGTCATGACAAGAAAAAATCCAAAGGCGATAGCCACGGCAAAACCGATAAGAAAGGCAAGGCTGGCAAGAAAGATAAAAAGGGCGGCTCAAAGGGGGGCGATGACGCCAGCATGATAGACGGGCCGAGCTATTTGAAGTTTAAACGGCAATTCGTTGTGCCTGTTATGAAGGGCAAAGAGATTGAAGCCCTCGTTATTATGAACCTCAATTATGAGCTCGATGGAAGCGCGCCGGATAATATATATTCTTTTGAACCCAAATTAAGAGACGCCATTGTCAGAGAGCTTTTGACGCTGTCGGACAAAGGCATATTTGGCGCAGACCTCACGACACCGCAGAATTATGAAAAGCTCCGATCAACGCTTTTAGAGGCCGGACAACAGGTGATCCCAGAAGGCATTAGAGATGTTCTTATCCTCGATATCGCGCGCCAGGATCAATAGGCGAGACGGGTTTCATAGACCTGAAATACAAAATGTCGTCACGATTAGAAAATCGTGACGACATCATGGACGTCAACATATGGGGTTATGACTTCCAAGTTAACTTCTATTTTATACACTATTATAGTGTGTATTTCAAGTTTTTAATACATCCAGCTTTGATTTTTTACCCTTATCCTTAGCAAAGATATAAAATACATGATGTCGTCTTGTGGCATGCGCGTGGCAAATTGAAACGCCAAACCAGGACTATTAAGTGTGATAACGGTTTGCTTTAGAAGACGCGACGTTTGCACGGCAGAAATTTGCGACAGATGTATATCGGTCATGCAATCGCCAAGCTTTGTTTTCTGGCAGAACATGACGCAGTTCTCGCTCACGGCTAGCACGCCATGTTTTGGCGGACGCCCAGGGCAAAAGCCCAGAAGGGGCGCAGAAAGATCAGTACGAGAAACACCAAGCCGGCTGGAGACAGAGAGGTGAGTCTCTATCCCCTTTGAGCGGGCAGAATTATGTGGCGCGCGGAGATCATTCTCGCCCCGCTGGGGAAACTTTATCAGGCGGAAGGGTTTCGCCGTCACTGTTTCAGGCAAGTTGGCGATGGTCTTTCGCGCCGTGGCTTTCGTCGAGGCTGTTATGTCCCGCTGATAGGGTCTCTAGGCCCTCAAAGAAATATGTGGGCGAGACACCCAGCACTTCGCAGAAATTCCAGAGCCGCCCGACCGTAATACGGGTCTGGCCAAGTTCATATTTTTGAATTTGCTGAAATGACACATTAGAAGCCCGCCCCAACGAGCTTTGCGAAATTTCTTTTGCACGCCGAAGACGCTTGAGCTTTTTTCCAATCCGCACATCAATCTCAGTGGTCATTTTTGGTTTAGCCATGACGCGCTCCTAAGTTTGGTTGATTGAATTTTTAAAATATTTGAACAGTTGTACAACCATGCGGTCCGTATCGCTTTGCAGCGTCTCCGCTTGAGAGCCCAGAACTTCGTCCTGCCACAAGGCCATCATATATCTTGCATCCTCATCAGTCTCGATAAGCTGCCTCCCACAAGACTTCAAAACCTTACTTTGGCCTTTGATGCATTTGGTTTGAACGCGTTCAAACTCGGCTTGCTCTGACGGTGTTTCTGGGCAGCTATCTGCCAGAAGATTTAGCTTAATGGCACAGGCCTTATAATAGTCAAAATTGTCTTTTAATGACGGGGTGTAGGCGTCACCTTCAATTAAAGGTATATCGGTTGATGATGACAAAATTTTTGCCGTAGAATTTAGTAACATAGAGCTCTCCAATCTCATTACTGTTTTGTGGGTTAACTATAGATGTAAAGAACACACCTTAATAGTGTGTAACTAGACGGGCACTATATAGTTGACTTAATTGAGTACGCGCAGCTCTGCGCCCATATATCTCCCAGCTCGACAAGCCCCCATGAGGGGCGCCGGCTCACTTAAGGTAACAAAGTGATGTGGATGAGGCGGGGCGGCTGGATTGTCGCGATTCATCTAAGGTGACTTGATTAAGTCACATGATGTCATGACGCGGCATCTGCGTTTTCCGATAAAGACTGCATAGCCTTGAGGTCTTAATAAATTATTTTCACGCGCGCACAAGCCACGCCTTATCAAAGTTTGTGGACGGCTTGCCAAATCTCTTGCGTCTGTTCCGACTGATGGGCCTGAAACGCTCTGGCGGCCAGGCCCCTAGCGGCATTATAACGGCGTTCAACATTATCAATCTGAACGATAAGAATACGCAGAGCATTCTGCGCGGTAATAATGGCCTCGGACAATTGCGCGCGCTGCTCCCTTAGCGCGCTGCGCTTATTTTCTTGCCACAGCGCGTAAGCCGGCGCGGCCATAGCAAATCCCAAAGCGTCATCATCCAAGGGCGTTTGGAAAGGCGGGGCAGCAAGCGCGCGTAATTGGCCAAGGAGAGCGCGGTCATGAAGCTGAAGCGCCGCCAGTGCCTTCTCAGCGGATTGGCGCTTTAGCCTGAGGACCTCTAAAATGCGGGTCATTTGCTGTATGTCATTCGCCATGCGCTTTAATAGCTTTTAGGTTTGAGCTGATCCGCAAAATGAATAGCGGCGGCCACGGCCGAGAAATGCTCGGCTTTGATGGTTTCGCCAATCTCAACCAAGGCATGAAGAGAGCGCGCACAAGGCGGATCAGAATGTATCGGGACAGCATGCAGTTTTGCACGTTGCCGGATTTGCAGCGCCACATCGTCTGTGCCCTTTGCCACACAGATCGGTGCAGAGCCAGGGGTGCGCGCCCATTTAAGCGCAACGGCGTAATGGGTCGGGTTGACGATAATCACGTCTGCCGTAGCCACATCGCGCATCATAGTTGATTGGGAAATGGCCTGCGCCCGCGCGCGCCGCGCGCTTTTCATATGCGGGTCACCCTCACTGTCTTTATTCTCGTCGCGAATTTCTTGCAGCGTCATGCGCAGTTTCTTGAGGTGAGCAAAACGCACATAGGGCAGGTCAATAAGGGTCAGCACCGCCATTGCGCCAATCATGTAAAGTAGCAGAGTCATTGTGACGCTTCTAATTTCAATCATAATCATGATCGCGGGCAATGAAGCAAGGCTTGGCAGGGTGAAGAAAGTTCCCGCAAAGAAAATACCGGCAATAACGGTGATGAAAATCAACTTAGCGAAACGTTTGCCAAATTCCACCATGCCATTGCCGCCATATTTTTGCTTAGCATTTGAAATTGGAGATATTTTTGATAGCTTTGGTTTGAGCTTGGTTGGCGCGAAAACAACGGCTTGCTGCACAATCAATGACATAATCAAGACACAAAATGGCAGAAGAAAAAGCGGAAACAGCCCTGCGCCAATACCGCGCATCACATCAAAAAGGGCAGAACCATCGCCCGACAAAAGTAAGCTTGAACTGATACGGTCAGGATAGGCCAAAAGCGACGTCATAGAGGTAAATATTTTTGTCGCGCCATATCCCCCCGCGAGGAAGATGGCGATAAAGACGCCTAAATATAGCAACAGCGTATTGGCTTCGGTGGATTGCGGGGTGTCGCCCTTTTCCCGCGACTTACGAATTTTGGTTTCGGTCGCATCAAAACTTTTCTCTTGGGAGGAATCGTCGCCGCCTTCGCTCATGGCATCACATCACTAAAGCCGGCAAAGCTTTGAAAATATAGCGCGCTCCATGTGGTCAAAACAGTCCCGACAGAAATTGCGAGCAGAAACAGTCCTGCTCCAGTAATGGCGGGCATGCCCACAAAGGATACCATGAGTTGCGGCATGGCGCGGTTCAAAAACCCTAAAATCGCATTATAAACAAAGTTCAAAATGATGAACGGTAGCGCCAGCGTAATCCCCATCGCAAAGGCGTCTGATGATTTGTGATTAAGCCAATAAGCCATGCCGTCCAGATTGGGCGCCGCGCCAATTGGAAACATCTCAAAACTCATAATCAAAATACCGACGGCCTCTATGTGAACGCCCATCGTAACCAAGAGCGTCACCCCCGCCATCATCAGCAAAGTCGAGATTGTGGTATTGGGCTCAGTTGCAATCCCCTCTCCGAGCACTTGAGAAATTGAGAGCGCTTGGCTGACGACATTTCCCAGAATCTGTAGCGTATAGACCATAAGGCGGAAGCCAAATCCGAGCACAAGCCCGTATATTGCTTCCATGATAATTAAGGCAAATGCGCCCGAAACGCTATAAATTGTGCCGCCGAAGTCTTGGGATAGCACAGGCATAATCAAGACAGCCAAAGCCAAAGCAATCGTCAGCCGTATTCGGATAGACACCACCGTTTCGCCAATAGCTGGCAAAAGGTAAAGCAAAGCCCCAAGCCGCACAAAAACACCCATTGCAGGAATGAGGTAGTTTAGATTTTGCTCAACTAGCCCGCCAATTTCTGTCAAGGCCTCCACAGCTAGGCCACGCCAACAATTGCAGGGCGTTCATTGGTCATGATTTCTTCATAAGCTATGACGGGGTTACGGATATTCTTGGCTGACATCACCGTTTTGATAAAGCGGCGGCGGCTTTGACTTGTAGCGATGGCCGCGTAATGTCCTTGGGAGGCGCTGCTATCAAGCTTCTCTTTTATTGCTTTGGCCAGATCGTTAAAGGAAGCTGGCGGCAAAGCAATATTGCGGCGGCCGGCCTCGTCGGACACTTCATATTGGCCAAACATCTCTTCCCATTTGGGCCCGAGCTGCACGATGGGTAAGCGGCCCTGCACATCACGAAGCTTACCAATGAATTGATAGCTCAGCCGCATACGCACAAAATCCGCGATATGCTCAACAGACGCATTGGCAGTTTTGGCTTCAGCAATCGTCTCCAGTATAACGGGGAGATTTCGGATAGAAATACGCTCTTCAAGCAATAGACGCGCGACGCTTTGCAGCGTTTCAAGCGGGACTTTGTCTGGCAAAAATTCTTCGAGGATTTTCTTATTAGACTCTGATCGCGCGGGGTCGGTGACATTCTTAAAGGTATCCAGCGTCTCGCGCAAAGAGCGGCGCGTGAGAAGCTTTGTGAAATTGGCCTGTACGACCTCAAGAAGATGGGTGGCAAGAACCTCCGTGACTTCAACCGTTGGGACGCCGAGCATCATCAGCTCGTCTTGATGCTCTTTAAGCACCCATCTTGCGGGCGCATTATAAACGGGCTCTTGTGTATTCTCGCCGGGGATTTCGGGGAAATCTTTGGTTTCCATAATTGCGAGAACATGCTGCGGCTTGAGTGTGCTGCGCGCAATTTCCGTGCCTTGAATATTAATAACATAGCTATGGCTTTCCAGCTGTGCATTGTCGGTCAATCTTATGGCCGGTAGAATAAAACCAAACTCGCTGGCGATATAACGGCGAATTTTCTCAACCCGTTGATCAAAGCCAAATTCAGCCTCCATTGTTACCGCGACCAGTTCTTTAGAAAGCTCAATGTGAATTTCGTCAATATCTAGCGCATCGCCAAGTTTGGGCGGCGCTTTTGTGTCTTCTGGTTTCGCGTTATCGGCTTCTTTTTGTTCTGCCTCTTTAGCGGTATTTGCAAAGGATCTATAGGCGGCATAGCTGAGCAAGGCCGCACCAATCATAAACGGCAGAAACGGCAGCCCTGGGAGGAAAGCAAATATCAGCATGATACCCGAGACCGCGATGAGCGCCGATGGGTGCTGCATAAATTGGCGGCTGAGGGCTAAATCAAACGTGCCTTCCCCTTTACCTTTGGATAATAAAAGACCCGCTGCGATAGAAATAATGACGGCCGGAATTTGCGAAACAAGTCCATCGCCCACAGTCAGGATAGAGTAGTTCTTTATCGCTTCACTAAAACCAATTTTATGAACGCCAATGCCAATGCCAATCCCGGCAATCAAATTTAGTAAGGTGATTAAAATACCTGCGACGGCATCGCCCTTCATAAATTTTGACACGCCGTCTAGCGAACCAAGGAAAGCGGTTTCTTCTTGTTCCAGCTGGCGGCGGCGGCTGGCTTCTTCGTGGCTGATAGCGCCAGCGGCCAAATCTGCATCAATCGCCATTTGTTTGCCGGGCATCGCGTCAAGCGCAAAGCGCGCGCCGACTTCGGCCATGCGGCCCGCACCTTTGGTGATGACCATAAAATTCACAATCACAAGCACACAGAAAACTATCAGGCCAATGAAAACATTGCCGCCCATTACGAACATCGCAAAACCCGCGATGACGCCCCCTGCCGCGTCAATGCCCGTATGACCCTGCCCAATAATCAGCTTGGTCGACGCGATATTGAGCGAGAGGCGTAAAAGAAGCGAGGCTAAAAGCACCGCAGGGAAGGAAGAGAAATCAAGCGGGCGTTCAATAAACAGCGTGAGGGTGAATATCAAAATCGCAAAAGCAAAAGACATTGTCAGCCCGGCGTCCAGCACCCAAGACGGCATGGGCAGCGTCATCATAATGATAATCGCCATCAACCCCATTGCGAGGAATATTGTTGGGTTTTTCAAAACCGAAAGATTGAGAGTGGGCATTGCGGTCAGCCTGAAATGGCAGGAATGACTTGGCTATCAAACAAGTCAATCAAGATGCGCACCATAAAGCCTGCGCATATAAAATAGACAAGCAACATAACGCCAAGCTTTGGCACAAAGGTCAGGGTCATTTCTTGAATCGAGGTCAGCGCTTGGAAAAGGCCGACCACAAGGCCGACCAACAACGCCGCCGTTAAAAGCGGCAAAGACATCAATGTTGCGCCCCAAAGAAACTCTCGTAGAACAGACAGAATCTCAGCTTCAGACATAGAATGTTACCTTTGCACATGAGGCGGCCATAGGATTAGACAGGCATCCGAAGCAGTTCTTGATAGGCTTCAACAACGCGGTTGCGAATTGTAACCGCACCTTCCAAGGCCACTTCGGCTGTTGCGAGAGCTTGCACAACGCTATGGGCGTCGCCTGTGCCTGCGCTAAAGGCCTGTGTGGTGCTATCGACCGTTTCAAAAATTTGCGAAAACTCCGCAACGCCTTGTGACAAAACGGAAGGCTGCTTGGTCTCGAGCGTGGCCATGTCTTGGGGTTTTGCCGCCGCGTCGGGCGTGACCGCTTGTTTAGCGATTTGATACTGACGCATCGCGCCAAGAGAAACGGGATCCATGGAAACTCCTAACGCCGCAGCAGAGATAGCAGACTACTATACATCTGTGTGGCTTGCTTAAATGTTGAAAGATTGGCGTCATAGCTTCGGCCTGCTTCGCGCGCATCCGCAAGCTCAATCATCATATCGACATTGGACATGCTGACATAACCTTCGCCGTCCGCCAGCGGGTGATTGGGTTCAAAGAGCATTTCGCCCATAGTGTCATCCAGCGTGACATCGCCAACGCTTAACGTTGTTGCGCCGCTGACGCGGTTAAGTTCGTTCTCAAATGTAATGAGCTTTCGCTTATAACCATGTGTATCCGCGTTTGAAAGATTTTCAGACACGACCTGCAAACGATAAGCCTGCGCGCCCATGCCTTGGCTGGCGGCGGCCATCGCTTTGGATATTGAATTGGGTCCCATAACGCCTCCTGCGTAATCCAGCCAATCTTTGGCCAGAGGGTGTCATTATAAATTAGAGATTTTTACCAACAGCCATGCGCATCATGTCGAGGCTTTTTTTGTAAACGGCGAGCGCCATATCGTGAGTAGCTTTGACTTCGGTGGAAAGCATCATTTGCTGCTCTAGCGACACTGAATTTCCATTGGGAGAAACGGCCAGTGCGTTTGGCGCGGAGAAAACTTTTACTGCCTCAGTCGGCATAGTGCTGCCGTCGCGAAGCGCCTTTTGATAAATATCTTGAAAGGGCGTAATGTCTTGCGCCGCATATCCAGGGGTATCTGCATTGGCTATATTTTCGGCAATCACAGCATGGCGCTGCGCGGCATGACGAGTCATGGCCGACATCGTATCAAGTATTTTTAGATCATTTAGCATGATGAAACTCCTTCCCATCATAATTAACAAAGCGCTAAGATTAACACCATATAGTCGTGTAATAATTAAAAACCTACTAACGCTCAGGCTTTATCTTGCAGACAGAAACAGTATTCTCAGCTTTTGATCAGGGGCCGCTTGAGCATCAGCCGCCGCCTGTTCGGGTGTGGGGCCGCATCTCCCAAGTGCAAGGCCAAGCGATTTCTATAAAGGGACTCAATAGCTTCGCAGGGCTGAGCGCACTTATCCGTGTAGAGCCACATGAGAACGAAGGCGAGAATACAGCGGCCATGAGCGGCGAGGTTATTTCGCTGACAGACACTCAAGCGGTAGCGATTATGTATGATAATCCGGAGGGTCTACGCGTGGGGCAGCGCGTTTATTTGGATAAGGACTCGCCGCCGCGCCCTTGCGAGGACTGGATTGGACACTGCCTAAATTATAAAGGCGCCGCAATTAATGCGCCGCAGCCCAAGACGGGCACAATCGACGCGCCGCTCCAAGCCGCGCCGCCGCCTGCTATTTTGCGCAAAGCGCTTGGTGAGCGGCTGCAAACAGGGGTCGCCGCAATCGACTGTTTCCTGCCGGTCTGCGAGGGGCAACGAATGGGATTATTTGCAGGATCGGGCGTGGGTAAATCGACATTGCTGGGCGCTATAGCGAAATCCAGTAACGCCGATGTTAGTATTATTGCGCTTATCGGAGAGCGTGGCCGCGAAGTGCGTCACTTTGTTGAGGACACGCTGGGGCCAGAGGGCATGAAAAACGCCATCGTTTTTGTCGCGACATCGGATGAGCCTTCGGCCATTAAAATGCGAACAGCGCTTTTGGCGATGGCAACGGCGGAATATTTCAGGGACCAAGGCAAACAGGTAATGTTTTTATTCGACAGCCTGACCCGCTACGCCGAGGCGCATCGCGATATTGCTTTGTCAGCGGGGGAAGTGCCCTCGCTGCGGGCTTATCCGCCATCGACCTTTCGCGCCCTCGCCAGCTATTGCGAGCGAAGCGGGCCCGGCCTGTCGGGTAGTGGGGATATATCAGCGATTTTCTCGGTCCTCGTGGCGGGGTCCGATATGGAAGAACCCGTTGCCGATATGGTCAGAGGGATTTTGGACGGCCATATTATTCTGGACCGCGAGATTGCAGAGCGCGGGCGATATCCGGCGATCAATCTGCGCCGCAGCGTGTCGCGCTCCTTGCCCGATGCCGCAAGCCCCGAGGAGAATAAGCTTCTGATGAAGACGCGCAGGCTGGTCACAAAATATGAGGAGTCTCAAACCCTCATCCAAGCGGGGCTCTATGCGGCGGGCTCAGACCCTGTTTTGGATGAAGCGATTTTTTACTATCCGGCCATTGAAGATTTCATGGCCTCGATTGAGCCATTAGAGACGCTAAGCTGGTTTACGCGACTTGCCGAAATATACGCGCCTACCCCTGCCGTAGAGGACGAGGTTTCACGCAAGGAGACAGCAAGCAAAGAGGCGCTAAGCGAAGAGATCGTCTCAAGCGATAACACTGCCGCCCGTCATAAGCTGCCAACCGTATAAGCCTTGGCAGCACACGGCTGAAAACTTGGCCCGGAAATAGCTTGGACTTGGTTCGGTAAGGAGGCGGCAACTCGTCGTAATTTAGCGCTCAGACCGACATAAACCTGACCATAATAACAATCGCAAATATTCCGAAGTAACTTTAATACAAGCGCCTAACCCGCATTTGACGTAAGGAGGTTAAGGATCGAGGCCCCTGGATTTGCGCCCGACAATATCGACAAGGCTGCGAAGCCCGGCGTATTCGCCGTTGGGCCACTCGCGATTTGTTCTTGTAGCAAGAAGCGCCGAACAGTAGCTTCCACCACTTCTGGGTCGCTAAACACGTCAACGGATTTACCGCCAAAAAGCTGATTTGCCTTATCAGATAACATGTCTTTTTGCTTGTCAATATCGAGCTGAGCAAAGCCAGTTGGCATATTAAAAGCACTTTCAAGGACCGTCCTAAGAGGCGTGGAGCCCATGGCTTTAAACCAGCCGCCAGCCTCGCTAAGACCAGCGCTCGCAAGTTCGGATATTTCGCGCTTAAAATTTAGGGCAAGACGCATCGTGTTATCAACGTCCCCCAGAGAGATTTCAAACGTCTCCTGTTGATAATTTGTGACAAGGGAGTCGACCTGAGATTCTGATAAAGATAACTCGCCGTCAGAAAAATCAAAGGTTCTAGCCATGTCGAGATAGTCGGAATTATTTAGGCGCACAGCAAAGGCGCTTCTATCCGCCGTACCCTCTTCGAGCACTTTCCTAACAAAAGCCCCTTTGTTAATTTCATCGCCCAGCCCGAAAGCGCCTAAAGCGACTTTTTGCAAGCGGCGATCACCCATTAAATCATCAAGGGTTTTGACGTTTCCTATATTTTCTTTGAAATACTCCACATCCCTTGAAATATCGGCGGAGCTGTTAAACAGCTTTTCCTGCGCCGGAAGCGTGGCTTTCAGGAAATTCCATCCCGTGAGACCAGAACTGGGTAATACCGGTGCAATAGGCATCGTTAAGCCGTGTTTTCAATCAGCGTAAGCGTTTCTCTGGGGTGACCCTGCGGCGCCGTTTCTACGCGGTCAAACGGCCTGGAATTGCGTGGCGGCACTACGTGATTTTTTGGACGGGCTTGCGTTACATGCAGCGCAGCAGGTGCATTGGGTACAATTAGTCTGGGCGCTGTGTCGTCCGCGCAAATTGAAGGCGGGGCGATTTGCAGTAATTCAGCTTCCAATGCCATTAAGGGCTTTAGCGCGCAAAGAAGCGTATAAAACCGCCCCGCCGCCGCGGCTTTTTCTGCCTTACGAATTTGCGGCATGAGCGGCGTCTGTTCAAAGACATGCGCGAGAGACGTTAGTCCTGTTTGAACTTCAGATTTTATATCACTTTCAGGGGCGTCACCTGAAAGGTAAATTTGCGCAGCGTAATAGACGCGGCGAACGGGGGTTTTGACCTCATCAGGATGCAGGGCATCCGAAAGGCGTAGAACATTTACATCGTCACTTCCAACACGGATTTGGCTGCGCTTGGATCCATTGATCAAGAGCGCGCCGTTAACTAGAAATTTTTCATCGGCTTTGAGGCTAATTACGAGACCTGACATTAGGCAACCTCCGCCGCGAGATGTGAACCCTCCTCAAAAGATGGCGTGGGAACCACTTTTGAGGAGGCTGTCATAGATTGGCGCAGGCCAGCAATGACGGAACTGTTGATATCGACAAGCACGTCCGGAGTGGCTTCGCCTAGAAGCACTCTACGGCTATGACTTTCGGTAAAATCTGAGAGTTGGATAAGGGATGTTTTAAGATCAAGCGGGAGCGTGTTTTTCGGATTGACCAAATCAATGAAGAGTATTTTCCAAAGTTTGAGATTTTCCAATATGGCGACTGTGAGCGCGGGGAATTCTGATTTATCGGTGGCATCTACAGCGCGGAGCTGGGCTGTGACGGACATGAAAACACGGAGTTCAACCGCTTTGTCTGACGTCATTTCTTTTTGGACAGCTTTATAGCCCTGCCTTGCTAAATTCAAATTACTCATCGCAACAATCCTGGTTTACGTTAATTAAAAAGTCCGGAGCGGGCGACCCGCTCCGGACGAATTATTATGCCTCGACTATCGGAAGAGCGAGAGGAGCTGTTGCGGCCCCTGGTTGGCGATTGAAAGCGCCTGAACACCAAGCTGCTGCTGGACTTGCAAAGACTGCAAACGCGCAGACGTTTCTTCGAGGTTAGCATCTGTCATCGCGCCGATACCTGTTTTCAAGCTGTCCTTAAGCGTTGTGACAAACTCATTTTGGTTATCAATACGCTTTTGCTTTGAACCAAATTCAGCTGTGGCATCAATCGCGCTCTGAAGAAGCGCATCAATTTGCGTCAACGCATCTGCCGCACCAGCAGAAGTACCAACGTCGATGTTAGCCAAAGCGTTTAGGCCTCCAGCCGCTTCGCCTGTCTGTGACGTGGCGGCGCCAACTGCGACGTCATTATCGCCAGCCGATGCGCCAACAGGGGCTGTATTTGTCATTGTGATGGTATTCGCTGCTGCGCCAGTTCCGACGGCTGCTGTGAAGGTATCAGCAATAGCTGTCCCGTCTAGAGCCGTGTTAATGGCATCAGCAAAGCCAGCCGCGATTGCGTCTTGGTCAAGACCAGCTTCTGCAACATAGCTCACTGCGGTATCACCAATTTGAACACTATAAGTTTGCTGTTCAGTTATTGTACCCGCTGCGATAGCGATTGTTGGCGCTGTACCGCCGCTGTTTTCAGTCGCTGAGGTACCCGTTGATGATGCAACACCCACTGTAGCTGTTTCGAATGTGCTTTCAGCTGTCGACAGGTTGTTACGGCCAACACTAATACGTCCAGCAGACACCGTACCGTCATCTTGACGGTTCAATGAAGAGAGGACTTCAATATCGCCAGAGCCTTTTAGAAGGTTTTGACCATTTAATGACGCCGCATCAACAATAGAACCCACTGTGCCTGTTAGCTCAGTGATGTCCGTTTGATACTTTTCGCGATCTGAATCAGACACTGATGGGTCATTCGCAGCGACAATAAGCGCTTTTGCTTCTTGTAAAAGATCAGTGACTTGCTCTGCACCCGCGCGGGCAACGCCCACAGTCGCTGAACCAAGGTTCAAGCTATCAGACACTTGATCAAAGCTTTTAACGTCAGATTCCATCACAGTCGCGATTGACCAGATAGCCGCATTGTCAGTTGAATTGGCAATTTTCTTGCCCGTAGAAATTTCGCTTTGAACATTAGCCATGTTTTTATTAATGCCGCGAAGTGTGTCGAGCGCGACCATGGCGCTGTTGTTTGTAAGAATACTAGACATAGGTTTTTCCTTTGCGTTTTACGCTTGAGTTGGCGGGTTGACCCCCGCTTGGCTAATCATCAGCCACCTAAATCATCCTGAAAACTGGCTTCACATAATTGCTATCCAGTGAACTCTCCTGAGTTGTACCTTTACGTATACATCAAATAATAACATAAAATTAAATCACACCATTAAAATTAAATTACACCAATTTATTTGCACGGCTCGCCAGATTGGAGAGACTGTGTTTCTCGCCTTTAAGATTATACGTGCCGACTTGCGCCTCTTGGCCTTGCAGGTTCGCCAGGCGCGCACGGGCAGCGCGGGCCCCCGCCAGAACACTTTGCAAAAGACGTCCGTTTTCTTTGCCCATTTTATCAAGCGCCAGAATATAAGACCGCAGCTGATCTAGCGTCTCTTGCGAGCCAATGCTCGACAATGCGAGCTCAACATCCCGCATAGCGCTGGCTTTGGACTCTATAATAGGCGCGATTTCGCCAAGCTTTCCATCGCGCAGAAGCTTTCCCTCTTTTTTTAGAATTTGTAAAAGCGTTATCATTTTCGCGCTACAATTTGCCAAGGTCGTCATATCCGCCCTCCTTATTTTTCAAGCTATTAAGTTGTTGTAATTCGACATAGAAACGATCTGCGAGGCCAAGCCCCCCAGCCTCGGTCATTTTCTCGGCTAGGCTTTCAATATAAAAACCGGCAAAAGCAGCAGAGGCTTCACCCCCGCCCAAAGTGAGCGCGTCGCCCAATCCGCTAAAGGTAAGCATTTGCGTCAGAAAGGCCGCCTCGAAATCTTGCGCAGCGGCGCGCATCGCCTCCTCGCCAGCAGCGGCTTCTCCCATAATATCACCGGTCAAGCCCGATAAATCCACCTCCTTAGACAGAGACCGGTTTACGCTGGAAGAAATAGGAGAAATACCGTTCATAGAGTCTACCTTAAGAGGTGGGGTGAACCAATGGGTGAGCCAATGGGTGAGCCATGTCTTTAAATCTATGGCTAATAAAATGTTGAAATTACAGTTTTAGCTATAGCTATAAATAATTGGTAAACTTTATTATGACTATTATTTGGTGTGTTAAACTTTCAAGACCCACTCACCGCTGAATCAAATCCCGCGACGGCAAAGCCTGCTTTGAGCGCCGCCAAAGAGGCAGGGCAATATAATGACGCGCCTGTTACCTTAACATCAGGCTATGGCGCCAGCGCGAAAACGCCTTCTGCCAAGGCGGCAATAGATTTTGAATCGGTCTTGTCGGCGACGAGCGAAACGTCTCGGACCTCTGATACAGTCATCAACGTAAACACAGATCATAATGCGGGGAAAACCTCAGCAGCCTCAAATATCCCAGCGAACAGTGAGCGTGCAGCAAACACCATTATAGAGCAAGACAGCATAAAGAACGCAAACATACAGAATGCCAAGACTGTCTTAAACTTTGTTAATTTTGAGTCGCCTCACTCTGGCCCAAGGCAAATAAAACCAGACGACGTTTTACGCGGCACGGAAGGACAAGAGACCGCACGCGTTAAAATCGCGCCCACGGAATTAGCGCCCGCCTCTGCGCAACAGTCGGTAAAGGTAACGCCTGTTACAAGCACAGCGCTAAAGACCGAAACTGTAGGCGCTCTAGATTTAATGCCGCAAGACAGCACGCCCACACTCTTACCGGCTGGCCGCGGGGACGCACCGCCCATACAAATGACGCTGGGCAACACTCAAACAACTACAGACAGGCGTCTGAATAACCAAAATACGGCCGAGACAAAACCGGTAGAGGCCAGCACGTTAAAAACAACCACGCCTGTGAATAGTGAAGGCGCGGCGAGCAGGCATCAGGCGCACCTCTTGAAGATGACCGATCCCGCTATACCCACTCAGGCAGCGAGTGACGCGCCATCGCCAGTCATAAGTTCGCCTGTGAACAATTTGCCTCAATTTGATGCACTTGCAAACAATGTCTTTGAAGACAATTCGCTTGAAATCAACACACATGAGATACAGACTTTAGTGGTGCAAAAATCTCAGATTGAACCATCTGAGACAGACACTCATGAAAACAACCTAGCGCTTTTCAACAAGGACCAACAGACAGGCGTGCATAGCAGTCCTAAAACCCTGGCTATGCACCGCCTTGAGATTAAAACGCCTTTGGGAATTGATGCGCCAGAATTTGATGCACCAGAGATTGATGCACCAGAGATTGAGGCGCAAGACATTGAGCGAACAGCCGAGCAAACCGCGCATGCTGAAATCAGCATGGATATAAATAATATTGATTCGCCGTCTCAAGCAATTTTGCCTCTGGCTGCGCCGCCTCAAACGACGATGCCGTTAGCCGCGCGGCCCGCAGTCAATAGCGATTCAGCCATTGAGAGAGCCGACGCGGACCACACTATAAAAACAAAAGACCAGCTTGACGCCCAGTTACAGTCCCAACAGGCTGAACGGAAAAATCTGAATACTTCTGATTTGGACGCGCTTGACGTTAAAGCGCGAGAGGTCGCTGCGCCGCTGGACGCCGCCGCGCGCCTTGAATCCGCGCAGAGTTTTGCCCTCACGCCGCTGGCCCCGACGGCGGCTCCAGCAGCTCCCGCCGCCATATCCATCGCCGCGCCGCTGCAAACGCCGCTGGACAAGCCCGCTGTGACCGCTCTTGCGCAAACCTTAGTAAAAACGCTGGAAACGCAAAAGGGCGTCTCGGTACGCCTTGACCCGCCGGAAATGGGCCGTGTCTATATTGATTACCAATTTGATCGCGACAATACCGTCACGGCACTTTTGCGCGCAGACACCCCTGAAATTTTGGCTCAATTGCGTGATAATTCAGCCGCCCTGCAAGACTTCCTCAAGCAAAGCGGATTTGACTCCATTACGCTAAATTTTGAGCAAAGCGGCCTAGATTCGGGCGCGTATCAAGAGGGCGCGCATCAAGAGGACCACCAGAGCGACAAGGGCTATAAAGACAGCGCCATAACTATAGGCGGAAAGCAAGAGACACTGACGGCGGCTCAGGCCGCTCAAACTATTTTAGGGCGGTCCCAAGGACTGGCGGCCGCTTCAATCGATATCAAACTGTAGGACACATTATGAATATTCAAAACCTTATAGGCCTTGCCAATGGCACGTCTAATTCCGCTCTTTTACAAACACGCGCCCGCGCAGAAGGCTCGGAAACATCCCCAGCCATTGATACTGCCACTGATACGGCTACTACCCCATCAACGGCCCCGACCCCACCAAGCGAAACGGCCGAAGAGTTCGAGACGTTTTTAACCCTCCTCACGGCACAGATTAAAAATCAAGACCCGCTCGCGCCGCTCGATTCGACACAATTCGTCGAGCAGCTCGCAACTTTCTCGGCGCTTGAGCTTCAGGTTGAAACAAATCAAAAGCTTGACCAAATTACCTTTCTTTTGAACCAAGAGCGCGGCGAAGAATAGCGGCCCGCGCCGTACGCGCCTAACAGAGCCCGCCTCACTTATAACCGTCATGCCTAAGGCTTGCCCATTGGCAAGCGAAGGCCTACATTGCCTCCAATTGCCCTTTAGAGCTTATGGAGACAGTATGAAACACAACAGTTTAAAGAGACTTTTAGCCCTCGGCACAGCCTTGACCTTAGGCTCTGCGGGGCTGTCTGCTTGCTCAAATGCCCCGGCCGATATGAAAGAAAAAGCAACGGGTATGACCGAAGCTGCAAAGGACAAAATAAGCGAAGTGACCTATAAAACTCTTGAATTTAAGACGCCTGGCCAAACCAATGAAGATCATCTTTACCTTGAAGAGGTTCTGGGCGAAGCGGCTCTCGCCAAAGTTAATGATTGGAATACGCGTACATTGGACCGCCTAACGGCGGACCCCCGCTTTACAAAAATGCAAGCGGATGCCTTGGAAATCCTAAATTCAAAGGATAAAATTCCTTACGTGTCCTTTCGCGGCGGCGAAGTGCATAATTTCTGGCAAGACGAAACCCATGTCCGCGGCGTTTGGCGCAAGTCCACATTAGACAGCTATCTAAGCGGGGATACGCAATGGGAAACCGTTCTTGATTTTGATAAGCTCGCCAAAGATGAAGGCAAAAACTGGGTCTATAAAGGTAATACATGCCTTAGCCCTGATTATGAGCTGTGCATCGTCAATCTGTCGGACGGGGGCAAAGACGCCGTTGTGCGCCGCGAATTTAACACCAAGACGAAGACATGGGTAAAAGACGGATTTGTCACCGAGGAATCCAAAGGCACAATGTCTTGGCTCGACGCAAACCATGTCGTTGTCGGCGTTGATTTTGGCGACGGAACGATGACGGACTCGGGCTATCCCATGGTCGCAAAACTGTGGAAGCGCGGCACGCCGCTCTCTGCCGCTGTTGAAATGGGGCGCGGCGAGCAAGCCGATGTCGGCTATTGGCCCGGAACCTTTGAGCTCACCGATGGTTCGCGCGAAGTGGTTATTTCTCGCAGCAAGACTTTTTATGACAGCGACGTTTTCTGGGTTCCCGTCAAAGACGGCGCGCCCCAAACCCCCATTAAATTTCCTGTACCTGAAAAATCAAGCCTTGGTGATGAGTTCAAAGGCCAAGTCCTGCTCTCGCTCAATGAAGACTGGCGCGGATTTAAAAATGGCGACCTTGTGAGTTTCGCTATGTCCGACTTCATGGAAGACGGCGAAATCTCCGATGTTACTCTCGTCTATAGCCCCGACGCCAAATCCTCCATGAATGGGTATGGCGCGACCAAGTCTAAAGTACTGATGAGCATTTCAAGCGATGTCACAAGCGCGGCCTATGCCTTTGATTTCAAAGACGGCAAGTGGAGCTCTGAAAAGCTCGACTTCCCCGCTAATGGCACTGTCTCTATCGGCGCAACCAATGACAAAGAAGACGTGGCTTTCATTAGCTCCGAAAGCTTCCTAACCCCTGATACGTTGTGGACCTTTAACACCGCTACCGGCGAAAAAGCGGCGGCGAAATCTTTGCCGGCTTGGTTCGACGCTTCGAGCATGACATCAGAGCAATTTTTTGCGACCAGCCCTGATGGGACGAAGGTACCTTATTTTGTTGTCCGTGATAAAAATATAAAAATGGACGGCACAAACCCAACCCTGCTTTACGGCTATGGCGGTTTTGAAATCTCGCTTAACCCAAGCTATAGTGCGACACGCGGGAAGCTTTGGCTCGAGAACGGCGGCGTCTATGTGCTCGCCAACATTCGCGGCGGCGGCGAATATGGCCCGAAATGGCACCAAGCCGGCCTAAAGACTGAGCGCCAGCGCATCTATGATGATTTTATAGCTGTGGCCGAGAGCCTAATTGACAAGGGCATCACGAGCCCGAAACATCTAGGCATTGAAGGCGGGTCAAACGGCGGGCTTTTAATGGGCGTTATGTTCACCCAGCGCCCTGATTTGTTTAACGCCGTTATCTGCGCTGTACCGCTTTTGGATATGATGCGCTTTCACACATTACTCGCGGGCGCATCATGGATGGGCGAATATGGCAATCCCGAAGATCCTGTTGAAGGCGCGTTCCTGCGCAAAATTTCACCTTATCACAATATTGACCCAGAGGCGGATTATCCCGAAGTCTTTTTCGTGACATCCACAAAAGATGACCGTGTGCACCCCGCGCATGCCCGCAAGGTCGCCAAACGTATGGAAGACCAGGGTCATGAGTTCCTTTATTACGAGAATATTGACGGCGGCCATAGCGCAGCAGCAAACCTCAAAGAGACCGCCAAGCGCCTCGCCTTGCAGCATACATATTTAATGCAGAAGCTTGTCGACGGGGAATAGGCAGGCCGTAATTGTAACTCTAAAACCGCCATTTTGAACTGGCGGTTTTTTTATGGCTAATCGCGACCCTATCCATTGCATCACGCGCCCGTCCCCGTCATGATGCAATAAAAATCTGGGAACTTTGTCATGCTCAAAAAATATTACGATATTCCGCTTTTACTGTTGGTTTTAATCGCCGCCGGGCTGGCGTTTGCCTTTTGGGGCATGGGGCTGTCGGGGCTTACCGCGCCGCTGAAGATGGGCGATATATATCTGACGAAATCGATTGCGGAATTGGCAAAGGATGCGCTTTTTGTGCCCCTCAAGCCGATTATGTATGCCCTGATTATCCTGTCAATCGCGGCCTCTATTGCGGTCTCGCGCGGGGGTATGGGCGCGAAGTTTCTGCGTGTCCTCGGCTTTTTTATCGGTTTTTCTCTGATTGGCGTCGTCG
The DNA here is from genome assembly GCA_937923115.1 of uncultured Caulobacterales bacterium. Lineage (GTDB taxonomy): Bacteria > Pseudomonadota > Alphaproteobacteria > Caulobacterales > Maricaulaceae > Fretibacter. Next base: position 45,016 of record CAKZTE010000085.1, read on the forward strand.
TCGCGGTCGTGGCCCACACACTTTTCCCGATTGAGGTGTTCGATAGCCCCGAAGCGCTTGGCCTACCGGAATCTCTGAATGTAGAGCCCATTCCATTTCTCGCAAAAATCTACGGCGTCATTACCAGCCCTCTTATGATTTCTATTTACGGCGGTCTTTTGCTTGGCCGCGCAATCAAGGGGCTAGAGGGGAAGCATCCTGGCATTGGGCAGCAGGCTGATATTATCTCCGATATGTTTATCAAAGGCTTCATCAAGTTTCTTTGGATTACAATTCCACTTGCGGTTTTTGGCTCGCTGACATTAGCCCTGAACCGTGAAGGCGGGGTGGAGTCGTTGGTGAAGCTGTCGAAAATATTGCCTGTTTACATTGGCTCAATGGCCATTGTCTGGGCGCTAATGATCCTCATCAGCGCGCGCGTTTTAGGCCATGGGCTTGGCTTTATGGGTCGCGCCCTAGTACCGCAAGCTGTTGTAGCAATGGCCACCAGCTCATCTATGGCGACTTTGCCCGCGACCCGCGTTGCCTGTGACCAGCTTGGCGCAAATGCCGATGAAGCTACGCCGTTTTATACCGTTGGCGCGACCATTAATATGGTGGGCACGCTAATGGGGCTTACCCTGATTACGCTCTATGGCATGCAAGCCTATGGTCTTGAGATAAGCCTTGGTGACCGTATTGTGGTCGCCCTTCAGTCCATGGTTTACGCCACCTCAGCGGCGGGCGTCCCGAGCGCGTCAATTATGCTCATTCAGGAACTCCTCACAAGCCAAGGCGTCTCTGGCGATTTTGCAACCTATATTACGGCGATTATCATCACGATTGACACGCTGATTTTGGACCGTATGCGCACCATGCTAAACACACAGTCGGACTCCATGAGCACCGCAAATGGCCTGAAGCTGTATTACAAAACGCCCAAAACCTTGGCCGAGTAATGCAAAAGCGTTTTATTTTCGCCTTCGCGCTTTTATTTGCCGCTTGCGGCGACAAAGCCGCCGCGCCCTCGCCTGTTATCATGACGCCGCAAGGCGCTATTCAGGGCGAGCTAACAGAGGCAGGTTTTGCTAATTTCAAGGGCATTCCCTTTGCCGCGCCGCCGATTGGCGATCTGCGCTGGCGCCCGCCGGCCCCGGCGCCAAGCTGGACGGAGACGCGGGACGCTACTGAATTTTCGCCTATGTGCATGCAGGTCACAAGCGAAGGCAATGATAGCTTTTTCGAGCGTATCATAGACGGCAGCGGCCTCTCAAGCTGGAAAGAGTTTTTGATAAAGCGCGTGGCGGCGAACTTACCTGTCTCGCCAGTGTCCGAAGATTGCCTTTATTTGAATGTGCGCACGCCCGCTTTATCTAGCAGCGGCGCGCCAAAAGATTCCCTGCCCGTCATGGTCTGGATTCACGGCGGCGGCCATCAATTTGGCTCGGGGGATTTCACCTATTACCAAGGCGACAGCCTGCCCGCACAAGGCGTTGTCGTCGTCACAATAAATTACCGCCTTGGCGCATTTGGTTATCTGGCGCACCCAGCCCTTTCGGCTGATGACCCAAACGGCGTATCGGGAAATTACGGCGCGCTTGATCAAATTGCAGCACTTAAATGGGTGCGTAATAACATCAGCGCCTACGGCGGCGATCCTGATAATGTCACCATATTTGGCGAGAGCGCGGGCGCTTGGTCTGTAACGGAAATGATGGCAAGCCCGCTGGCAAAAGGACTATTTCACAAGGCGATCGGCCAGAGCGGCAGCTCGGTTTACCATATGGGCCAAATGGACGGCGAAGGCGTTGGCTGGGTCAGCGGATATGAAACGGCTGAAAAACTAGACGCTGCACTGAATTTATCTGGTCCAAGCGCAAGCACCCTTCGCGCCCTGCCCGCCGAAACTCTCTTAAATGCCGTGACCCCAGACATTGCCGAGGGTTTTAATCACGTTGCGGATGGCTATGTCTTTCCGCAAAGTGTGGGCCTCGCGTTTAAATCAGGTAATTACAATAAGGTCCCTGTCCTGTTTGGATATAATGCCGATGAAGGCACGTTGTTCTACCCGACAGACCCAGAACCAACTGTGTGGAAAGAGGGCTTCCCCAGCGGCGGCACGCGGGCGGACATTTTGGCCTATCTGTCAGATGTTTTCCCAACCCAAGCAGAGACACTCATCGATCTCTACGCGCTTGATACTGACAGCTATCAAGGCGGCATGGATATGATGGGAGACGAGATTTTTGGCATGAATGTGCGCTATACGCTGGAGCGCGCCGAGGCTGACGGGCAGCCCGCCTTTGCCTATACATGGAACCGCGTCCCGCCAGGTAAAAACCAAACCATTGGCGCGTTTCATTCAGCGGAGCTTCCGTTTGTTTTTGACACGAGCGAACCTATTTTAGGCTATTCGGATGAAGACAAATTACTGACGGCGCAAATGGTCAGCTATTGGACAAATTTTGCGAAATCGGGAAACCCAAATGGCGAGAGCGTGCCCAATTGGCCGCAGTATGGCGGCGCGAATTGGCTGGCGATGGAGGCTAATACTGGCATGAAAACCCGCGTGGTGCAAAACTGGCGCGGGGACAAACTTGACGCGCTCAGCGAAGGGCTAGAGACAAAGCTGTCCGAGCTTGAAGCGCTCACGCTTCCTGCGGTTGATGTCAAAGCGGGCATGAAAGCCGCGGACGATATCGCCCGCGACTAAGGATCTAAGCCGCCGTAGCGCGCAGCATCCATGCCGTTTTTTCATGCAGGGTCACGCGCGGCGAGACAACATCCGCGGTGGCGTCGTCATTGGCCTCTTCGGCAATACGCAAAACATCACGCGCTATTTTCGCAAGCTGCTCATGATCTTGGGCAAGGGTCTGAACCATTGTCTTCCAATCAGGCGAACCCGCTTCTTCTTTGATGTCGGATACTTTGGCCATAGCCGCATAGGAGCGCGGCGCATAAAGACCGAGCGCGCGTACCCGTTCCGCCAGCTCATCCACAGCCGTCCACATCTCGGTATATTGTTCCATAAATTGAATGTGAAGCTGCTGAAAATGCGGGCCTTCAACATTCCAGTGATACCCATGCGTTTTAAGATAAAGCGTGTAAGTGTTTGCCATAAGCTTCGTCACGGCTTCTGCTGATTTTAAGCGGTCAACTTTGTCAATGCCGATATCGATGTCCATGGTCATATCCTCTTCTTTATCTTGGCTATATGTCGGAATGCTTAAGCGAAATTCAAGACGTTGGGCATAATTAAAATACTTCGATTAATCCTCAAAACTTGCGAGGCTTTGGCGCTTTCGGTTCACGATCAGGCGCGTGACATCAGGTCGTGAGTAATGGCCGCTAGGGTCAAAATTTTGCCGCTCGCGCCGCACAAATGCAGGGTCAAGCTCGGCATATCGCAGCGTTTCTGCGCCTGTCTTCGGCGCAAGGAGCCAGCTTCCATCAGGGTTTGCTATGCATGAACCGCCATTTGCGCCCATTTCGCCTATTCCCGCTTTAATCTGCGCAGCCATAGGCATATCATCTGGCACATCGCTGGCACGCATAATTGCCGAGACAGATATAGCGTAACTGCGGCCTTCTTTGGCGAGGACGGGCGTTAAGTCTTCGGTGTTATGGAGGCTCCCGGGCCAGCACGCGACATGCACATCCTCGCCTTGGGCGTATAGCGCGGCGCGCGAGAGCGGCATCCAGTTCTCCCAGCAGTTTAAACCGCCAACCGTAAAACCACCAAGACTATGAGTGACTAGCCCATTACCGTCCCCCGGTGACCAGACGAGGCGCTCTTCATAGGTAGGCTGAAGCTTGCGGTGAACAGAGCGAATGACGCCGCCTTGGTCGATATATATGAAGCTACAATAAAGCGAGTGGCCGCTGCGGTCGGCGGCGCGTTCAATCACGCCCAAATAACAGGCCATGTTCGCCGCCTTTAGCGCCCTGCAGACGCCGTCCAAATGTCCTTTTTCAGGCGTCACAGCTTGACCAGAGTAAAGCGCAAAGAGTTCTTTTTGAGCGCTGTCATTAAACTTCGCGCCGCCTGTAATATCGAGCCAAAACGGATAACCTGGAATAAAACCTTCTGAGAAGGCAATCAGCTCTGCGCCCTCTTTTGCGGCGGCTTCAATTGTGCTTATAACCTTTGCAAGTCCCGCCTCTCGGTTCATCCAAATCGGCGCGATTTGCGGCAGGGCGACCTTTAGTAATTTTTCGTTAACCATAACCGCTATCCCTTGAGATTCACCAAAAACTAACCCTAAATCCTGAAGCTTTGCAAAGAGGTTTTGTGTTAGCTTTGCTTCAATATTCATGCAACTCGCTTACTATTTACAGGAAGTCCACCCAATGAATACAGCATTTTTAAACCACTTATTTTCAGCGGCTACCGATTATAAACGAAATAAAGATGGCAACTTTGCCGTGACCATGGCGATTGGAACAACAGTTCTGGTCGCGGCCATTGGAGCCGCAGTCGATATTGGCGGGGTCACGTCTGAAAAGGCCCGCCTTCAAAATATCACAGATAGCGCCGTTTTGGCGGCGTCTGCATCAGGCGAGACGAAACTTGTTGATATCAAAGGCGTTGTGGATGATGTGATGGCCATACACCAAGATGAGCTGAGAGGCTTTTCTTACAAAACGAGCATTGTGGATGAGACAATTGAGGTTAATTCGAGTGCCGTTCACGAAACAGCCTTCATGGCCATGTTTGGCAGAAAATCAATCCCCATCAGCACGCGCGCGGGCGCGCCCGTACCGACTGATGTGCCCGTCCATATTTCTTTGGTCGTTGACACCACAGACTCTATGGCAGGCGAAAATTTGGACTCGCTTCAAGAGGCGGCAGGGGCGCTGATTAAAACAATTGAAAAAGCCAAAGACGCAGGCGCGAAAATGGCGGTCGTGCCATTTGGCAACTATGTTAATGTCGGCGACGGCAACCGAAACGCCGCCTGGATGGATGTGCCCGCAGATTACACTCAAACCAGCGCATGCTTTATGTACAAGCCCGTGAAAAGCAGAACCGGCTGTACAGACGGGACGCGCACACGGTATAATGACGGTGTTCCCGAAGACTATTCCGTTCAAGAAGGCTGCGTCATCGAATATGAAGACGAGGAAGTTGAGTATTGTCCACCGCCCAGAGATGTTCAATGGAACGGATGTGCGGGATCGCGTAATGAACCTTTAAACATAACCGCCCCTGCTGCCTCAGGCAGTACAGAAATTCCGGGGGCCATGGGCGTGAGCTGCGGGTCTGAAATTCTGCCTATGACAGATAATTTTGACGACGTGTCAGACACGGTCGATGGCCTTACGACGCGGGGGGATACCTATCTTCCAACGGGCCTTATTTGGGGCTGGCGAACACTTACCCCGACAGCGCCTTTCCCCTCGGCCGTAACATCAGAAAAAACAATTCGTGCCATGGTGTTTATGACCGATGGCGGCAACACAATGGGTCAGTATGACAAAGAAGGAACGGGCGACGAGGCCTATCACCGTACATTGGCGCCGGATGATGACGCAGGTAATGAAAAAGCGATAGAGCGCATGCTGGCCATTTGCGACGGTATAAAGGCTGATGGCATCACAATTTACACCGTGGGCTATAAGCTTCCCGCGGGCGCTGTGGGCGATAATTCTGCCCTGGAAACTTGCGCGTCTAGCGGGTCAACGGCCTTCGAAGCTGATAATGCAAAAGAACTCAAAGATGCTTTTGGTGATATTGGTAAATCTTTGGCCACGGTCAGGCTCTCTTACTAGGCCCTAGCGCGCCCCTACCGACTGCAAACAGCCGCCTTTGCCCTTGCTAATTCTATTGGGGACGCCAGAGAGTCATGATAGCTTTGCGCCATGACGCGACTTGTGATTTTTGACTGTGACGGAGTGCTGGTTGATAGCGAAGCTATCGCCAATCGCGTCATGGCCCAGCACATCACCAAGGCGGGTTGGCGCATGAGCGGCTCGCAGAGCGAAGCGCTGTTTAAGGGCGCAACAATGTCTCAAGTCATAAGCAATGTGGAGCACTATATTGGCCGTCGTCTGCCGCCCACTTGGCTGGCGCGGTTTGAAGAAGAATGCTTTAGCACCTTCATGGACGAGTTACAGCCCGTAGACGGTATTATAGACCTTATTCGCAGAATTCACCGCGCCGGCATTATCAGTTGCGTCGCGTCACAAGGCAGCCAAGCCAAAATGGCTGTTACTCTAAAAGCTGCAGGCTTAATTGACATGGTCGGCGGTCATATTTTTTCAGCCGCTGAAATTGGGCGGCCCAAACCAGCGCCAGATATTTTTCTTCACGCGGCAATGCGTATGAGCACGCCCGCAAGCCAATGCTTGGTTATCGAGGATAGCGTGACAGGCGTCAAAGCTGCCCTCGCGGCGGGGATGAAAATTATCGGCTACGACCCCAAAGGCGCGGGCCCCACCGCCACAAGCCCGCTCGCGATTGACCCGCGGGTGCGCATTATACGGCATATGGACGAAATTACTGAAATCTAAATTATTACACCCTAAGGCCTGCCTAAATCTTGCTATTGAGGCAGGCCAGCGCTAAACGCGCGCTAAATAATGAGACGAGACCCTTATGATCCTTTCCGCTATTCCCGCTGGTGACAATCCGCCCGAAGACATCAATGTTATCATCGAAGTGCCGCTCGGCGGCGAGCCTATTAAATACGAGATGGACAAAGCCTCTGGCGCTATGTTCGTTGACCGTTACCTTTACACCGCCATGCGCTATCCCTGTAATTACGGGTTCATCCCGCACACATTATCTGATGACGGCGACCCGACAGATGTCTTGGTTGTAGGGCAGCGCGCCTTAATGCCTGGCTCCGTTGTGCGGGCGCGGCCTGTAGGCGTTTTGATGATGGAAGACGAAGCCGGTATCGACGAAAAGATTGTCGCTGTGCCGCATCCCAAACTCACCGCCTATTATGATGCCATAAAAGAGCATACTGATTTGCCGCAAGTTTTGCAGGACCGCATTCCGCACTTCTTCGCGCATTACAAAGACCTTGAGCCCGACAAATGGGTGAAAATTTTGGGTTGGGAGTCGCGCCAAAAAGCCTGCAAGCTCATTGAACAAGGCGTTAAAGCCGCAAAAGCTGCTGGCTAAAACAAAGGCGCTCGTGATATAGGGCCGCTATGGCAGCCACTTTAATCCAAACAGCAAACGTAAAGGGAACGGCGAAAGCCACCCCGAGGGACAGCCGCGTCAATATTTTGGGGCTGTCCAAAGCCGAGATTAAAGCAGAGCTAAGCAAGATTGGCGTCGAACCCAAAAAGCTGCGTATGCGCGCCAGCCAGATTTTCCAGTGGATGTATCATCACGGCGTCACTGAATTTGCGCAAATGACCAATATCGCCAAACCCATGCAAGCGAAATTTGCGCAGGCCTTTTCGCTAGCCCGTCCAGACATTGTTGAACGCCAAGTCAGTGTCGACGGCACGCGCAAATATCTTATTCGTATGGGACCGGGCATTGAAGTCGAGTCAGTCTTCATTCCTGATGTGTCCAAAACGGGCGCGCTGTGCGTCTCCTCCCAAGTGGGCTGTACGCTAACCTGTAAGTTCTGCCATACGGGCACGCAGCGCCTTGTTAGAAACCTCACGGCGCAGGAAATTCTTTTGCAAATAATTGTCGCCCGCGATGATTTGGACGAATGGCCGACGCAGCAAGAGAACCGCAAGCTGACCAATATTGTTTTTATGGGCATGGGAGAGCCGCTCTATAATACGGACAATGTCTGCGATTCCATCGACATCATGTCAGACGAAACCGGCCTGTCTATTGGCCGCCGCCGCGTGACAGTGTCGACCTCTGGCGTTGTACCCGATATTGTCCCTATGGGCGAGCGGACCAATGCCATGTTGGCCATTTCACTTCATGCCGCCAATGATGATTTACGCACGCAAATCATGCCGATTAATAAAAAATACCCTCTCGCCGCGCTGATGCAGGCTTGCCGCAACTATCCAAGCCTGTCTAACGCGCGACGCATTACGTTTGAATATGTTATGCTCAAAGGGATAAATGATACGCCCAAACACGCACGCGAGCTGATTACATTATTGCAGGGCATACCGGCCAAGGTGAACCTGATCCCGTTCAATCCATGGCCCGGGTCTGACTATGAGTGTTCTGACTGGGAGACCATTGAGCGTTTTGGGCAAATCGTGAATAAATCGGGTCTCGCCGCGCCCATTCGCACCCCCAGAGGCCGCGACATTCTAGCCGCTTGTGGTCAGCTTAAGTCCGAGTCCGAGAAAAAACGCGCGAGTACGCTGCGCCGCGAACAATCCTAAATTATCAATAGCGGCCTTGCTGCACAATTCACTTGATTAAGGACGGCTTGGCTCTGTACAAAGCGTCAGCGCAAGACCCAGTGGGACGGTCTTTCATAGAGAGAGAGATGTATGGAAACCGCCCTCAATAGTCTTGCTGCTGGTCTGCCTTGGCTTATCTTTTACCTTATTGTTGTCACCATCATTTATATTGCTGGTATTGTTATCTACGTGCGCTTAACCCCGCATAAGGAACTTGCGCTGGTTCAAGAAGGCAATATGGCCGCGGCCATTTCCTTCTCAGCGCTTGTTGTCGGCTTAGCCCTACCTCTAGCCGCCTGTCTGGTTAACAAATTTGGCCTGATTGACGTTGCGATTTGGGGCACTGTCAGCCTGTTTTTACAGCTTTTTTTGTTTCGGATTACGGACGCTATTTTTCGCGGTATGCCAGAGCGTATTGAAGCCAATGAAGTGCCCGCTGCGACTGTATTGGCGGCCTTTAAGCTCTCAGGTTCCCTCATTCTTGCTGTTGCGATCATAGGTTAAGCGGTGCGGTTTCGGATACCTGATTGGGCTATCTATTTCCTGATTGTCTTTTTATTTTACGTGAACGCCGTGAATGTCACGCCTGATCTTGAGGGCAGTGTGCCGCCGCCTGACCTAGGACCAATGATGCCAAGCGAAAGTCCGCGCGATACAACCGTCTTGGTTGAAATGGACGTACCTGCCTCTGGTATTGGGACCGCCTTTGCCGTGGATAAATCAGGAACATGGCTGACCGCCCGCCACGTTATTGATGGCTGCGATGAAGTCGGTCTTAATCTTGGTAACGGCAAAGTCATCCGCGCCGACTCGCGCGTTTCGAATGATACCGATATTGGTATTCTAAACACACGCTGGAAACGAGAGCCGCTTCCCAGCGATATTTCTAGCAGCCGAAGAATTGGTGAACACGGCTATTTTTTTGGGTTTCCGCAAGGGCGTCCCGGCGAGGCCGTAGCCGCCTTATTGGGACGGCACCGCTTAATGGTGCGCGGACGCTACCGCACCGAAGAAGCCATACTCGCGTGGACAGAAGTTGGCCGCACGCGCGGGCTAAGAGGCACACTTGGCGGCATGAGCGGCGGCCCTGTTTTAGATCTGGACGGCGAAGTTATCGGCATAGTTGCGGCGGAGAGCCCGCGCCGCGGTCGCATATATTCCGTTGCGCCAAGCTCACTCAAAGGCGTGCTTCCTGCAATCATTACAGACGGAGCGAACGCCATTAGCGATGACAGCTATGGTCTTGAGGCGGATAAACTGAGACGCCAGCGCCGCATCGCCCAAGTCATTTGCGTCGTAAATTAGAACACTTTAGCAAGCCCTATGACCCTAGAGCGATTCAAACGAAAGTGGCGTCTTTTCATATCAGATAAAGTCCGCTGGAGGCGCGACCTCAGACTTTTTTCAAAAGTGCTGCGCGGGCTGACACTTATCGCGCTTTTTCTGGCTATGGGATATCTTGCCAATCGTTATGTTCCGACGCAACATTTAGCGTGGCGCGCCCTCAATGTTGACGCGCCCATAGGGTTATCAACGAAACTTCAGCTCATGCGCGTGTCCCTCTCCCCGTCCTCAAACTGTATGGCTCTTGCCCGGGGAGCAGAGGCCATGAACTCTATACCGGCGGATCCGCTGGACGGGGATGGTCCGTGCGGATGGACTGTTGCGCGGCTGATGTACGGCACGGATACGGTGACCCTCGCGCCCGGTGAAGCGACTTTGCAATGCCCACTTGCGCTGGGGCAATATATGTGGCTACGCGAAGTGGATAAAGCCGCTGTAGAGCATTTGGGCAGCGGCGTCGCCAAATTACATCATGCGGGCAGTTACAGTTGTCGCCGCCAGCGCGGGAATAACTCAGGCGCTTGGTCGGAACATGCTTTTGCCAATGCTCTTGATGTGACAGGATTTACCCTAAACGATGGGCGTACCATTTCCGTTTTAAAGGATTGGACAGGCACGAACGCGGTGGACAAAGCTGCGCGGCGCAAATTCCTAAGAGAGGCGCGTGACAAAGGCTGCGGCATATTTCGCGTCACCCTGAGCCCTGATTATAATGCCGCCCATAGGGACCATTTTCACTTTGATATGGGGCCATCATCAAGCTGTCGATAAGAGGCGCGGCATGCAGCCACTCGCCAAAGTCTTAAGTGCTTTCTAACTCTTTTTTGCTAGAGGAGCGCCATGTTAGCTAAAGGTAAAAACGGGCAGCCCCCTCGCGCAAGCGCCGCGCCGGCGTTTTCTATAAAACGGCCCGGAGAATTAACCCTGCCCGAACGCCAAGCATGGGTGCATTTGCGCAGTAAAAACCCTGCTTTATACAGCCCCTATTTTGATATCAGCTATACCGATCACGTCGCCGCCCTGCGTAGCGATACCTATGTTGCCATGGCGCAGCGTGGCGGGCAGATCACCGCCTTTTTGCCTTATCAAAGCGCTGGAAAATTTGCCGCCCCAATTGGCGCGCCCATGACAGATTATCATGGGGTTATCAAAGCTGCAGATGAACCGCTTGACGCGGCGACCCTCTTGCAAGCGGCAGGTTTGGGCGCCTTCAACTTTAATTCACTGATTGATACGCCGTCAGAGGACGCGCCGTCAGAACCCACTGTGCGCTCACAGCACCAAGCCGCCGTAATGGATGTCTCAAAAGGGGCAGAAGCGTGGCGAAGCGAGCGCGATGGCAGCTATCGCCGTAGCTTGAAATCATTGCGCCGCCGTATTCGCAATGCCGAATCCGAGATTGGTCCGCGCCGCTTTGTCTACCGCAGCAAAGATCAAGACATCTTTGACACGCTTATGGCATGGAAGCGAGAGCAGTTCACCACAACAGGAAAATATGACGTTCTGTCTGCCGGCTGGACACATGACCTTTTGGAGCGTCTGTGGAAAGCTCCTGAGAGGGAGCTACATTGCGAGCTTCACGCGCTCTATTTCGGAAATACTTTGGCTGCAATCGATTTTGGGCTAACGGATGGTTCCACCTACCATAGCTGGATCGTGGCCTATGACAATGATGTCTCCACCTATTCCCCTGGCATTCAATTACTCGAAGGCCTTATCGATGAGGCCGCCGCGCTGGGGTATAAAAAGATTGATCTGGGCGCAGGCACGGATGGCTATAAGAAGAATTACGCAACGGACACGCTGGCCGTAAAAGAGGGCTTTATCGCCATGCAAGGCGCAGCAGGGACGATGCTATCTTTATACGGCAAAGCGGAAGTGTTGGGGGAAGAAAAAATGTCTGACTTACCCGGGAAAATGCGCCGCCGCTTTACGCAGATCGCTAATTGCGACCCGAGTTTTGCAGGCCGCGCCAAGGCTATGATTGACGCGGTTCTGGCGTCGCGGAAATAAAAAACCCGCCGTTAAGGCGGGTTTTATTTTACCAAATGCGAACCCGCTTTTCAGGCGGCAAATAAAGCGCGTCGCCTGGCTGCACATTAAAAGCCTCATACCACGCATCGAAATTGCGTACGATGCCATTGGCGCGGAACTCGCCAGGACTATGCGGTCCGTTTTTAACTTGCGTGCGCAAGGCCTCTTCGCGGAACTTACGTTGCCAAATTTGCCCATAGGCCAAGAAGAAGCGCTGATCACCCGTTAGGCCATCAATCACCGGAGCCTCCTTGCCGCCCAAGGAACGGCGGTAGGCTTTATAGGCCATAGTGATACCCGTCAGGTCACCAATGTTTTCACCAAGGGTTAGGCGGCCGTTCAGGTTAAGGCCGGGAAGCGGTTCAAATTCGCTATATTGTGCTGCGAGCTTGGCGGCCCGTTCCTCATAGGCTTTGCCGTCCTCTTCGGTCCACCAATCGCGCTGCTCGCCATTGCCGTCTGTTTTGCGGCCTTGGTCATCAAAGCCGTGGCCCATTTCATGTCCAATCACCGCGCCAATACCACCATAATTTACCGCCGGATCAGCGTTCGGGTCAAAGAATGGCGGTTGCAAAATAGCAGCAGGAAAGACGATTTCATTGAGCGATGGGCGGTAATAGGCATTGACCGTTTGCGGATTCATGCCCCATTCGCCGCGGTCAATCGGGCCGCCTAGCTTGGATATCATGTCTTCCCATTGCCAAGCATTGGCTGATTTGACCGTGCCGATGAGATCGTTTCTATCGACCTTAAGCCCGCTATAGTCCGTCCACTCGTCAGGATACCCAATCTTAGGGTTAAACTTTGCGAGCTTGTCCTGAGCTTGGACTTTCGTGTCTTCCCCCATCCATTCAAGATTATCAATGCCGTCCTTAAAGGCTGCGCGTAGGTTTTCAACCAGTGCGTCCATTTGCTGTTTGCTGTCCTCTGGGAAATATTTGGTGACGTAAACCTTGCCCACCATTTCGCCCATGAAGCCGTCAATCTGAGAAACAGCGCGTTTCCAGCGGTCCCGCTGAACTTCTGTCCCGCGAAGAGCGCGGCTGTAAAAGTCAAAACGCGCATCGTCAATTTCGGACGGCAGATAAGACGCCATACTGCCGACATAGCTTGCGCTCATATAATCACGAATGACGTCGAGATCCGTTTCGCCAAATGTCTTGGCTAGGCCTTGAATGGCATCATTTTGGCGCACAACAAAGCTGGTTTGCGTGCCAAGACCAGCTGTTTCCAGCATAGAGTCCCACGGAAAACCTTTAGCGTAGTCCTTAAGCTCGGCCTTGGTCATCTTGTTATAGGTCAGGCTGCGATTGCGGGATTTCTCATTTGTCCAGTGCGACTTCGCCATCGCCGTTTCAAAGGCCATCACCTTTTCAGCCCGCGCGCGCGGATTATCACGCCCCGCAAAGGTAAGCATTTTTTCAAGATAATCGACATAGGCCGCCCGCAGCGCCTCTGACTTTTCACCCTCGTCGAAATAGAAGTCACGATTAGGCATGCCAAGGCCGCTCTGGCCCATATAGAAAATATAGTTCTCAATGTCTTTGACATCGACATCAACCCATCCGCCCACGGGGGCGCGAATGCCTAAACGTGGATCGCCCATCAAAGCCGCCGCTTCGGCACGCGATGCTGTATTCGCGATTGTTTCCAGGTCGCCCATAATCGGCGCGAGGCCCGCAGCATTAATCGCATCAACATCCATATAGGCCGCATAAAAGTCGCCAATCTTTTGCTCCTCTGAACCCTCGGGCGCAGATGTCGCGGAGGCGGCCTCGATGATGCCTCTAACGCGCTCGCTAGAAAGATCCGCGAGAATGTTAAAGCTGCCGTAATTAGACTTATCGGCAGGAATCTCTGTGTTATCGAGCCATGTGCCGTTTACATATTGGAAGAAGTTATCGCCAGGCTTGACCGACTTATCCATATTTTCCAATGCAACGCCGAAGCTGCCAAGCTTGGCTGTTTGCGGCGCGGCCTGTGAGGCGGGCGCGTTTGTGTTGCTGTCCGCGCTTGGCTGGCAGGCCGCTAGGGATAGCGTTAGCGCAAGACAGCTCGCGCCTAGAATATATTTCAAAGTCATAATAACCCTCAGTTTACGTTTAAAGTCAGTGTTTCAAAGTGATTTTTTCAAAGTCAATTATTCCGCTGGCACGGCTGAGCCAAGCTTACCGTTTTGATCGCCTAACGCTTCGTCCAAGTCGAGCTCATCAAGGGCAAGCTGAATTTTTGGATCATAAGTAGAGCCAAGCGGCGGCTGTTTCTCGCCTGTCCAAAGACCTTTGAACAAACGCCCAACATCCACGCCCATAGCAAACATAGCAGGGACGAGGAAGAGCGTCAGGAAGAAGTCAAACAAAACGCCAAAGGCCAAAGCCACGACAAGCGGTTTTAGAAACTCAGCCTGCGCTGAATTTTCTGCAAGCATGGGCAGGATACCAACAAAGGTCGTCAGCGAAGTCAGCAAGATAGGCCGGAACCGCGCCACACAGGCATCAACCATGGATTGATACGCGCCGACGCCGCGGTCACGCAAGCGGTTCACATAATCGATTAAGACAAGATTATCGTTAATCGCCACGCCCGCTGCAGCAAAGAAGCCAAAAATGGACATGAAGGAGATGGGAATACCCGTCACCAGCGCGCCTGCCACCATACCCACATAAGCAAATGGGATGGCCACAAGAATAAGCAGCGGTTGAAAATAGCTCTTAAACGCAATGGCTAACATCATATACATTATGACAAGCACAATCGCGCCATAAGAGAAGAGCTCTGCGAACTGACGCTTTTGTTCTTCGTCTTGGCCAACCAAAATGCGTTCAGCATCAGGAAAGCGGATATTCCATTCCGGCAAGAAATTTTCTTCAAGGTCCGTCATGATCTCTTGCCGCGCGCCGTCGCCGCCGCGCACCACAGCGCCCGTATAGGCCACCTGTTTGCGGTCACGGCGGTTAATCCGCGTGACCCCCGGAGCGAAGGTCACATCCGCCACTTCAAACAAAGGCACCTCAACGCCCGTGGCCGTACGAATACGTAAGTTTTTGAGCGTATCAATGCTTTCGCGCGCTTCTTTAGGGTAGCGCACAACCACGCGGACATCCTCGCCGTTACGCGGCAGACGCTGCACTTCACGGCCAAAGAAAGCTTCGCGAACCTGCTGGGATACGGTTGCCAATGTGATGCCAAGCGACTCAGCGCCGGGCTTAAGTTCGAACTGCATCTCCTGCGCGGAGCTTTCAAAATTATCCCACGTGCGCGCAACACTCGAATAGGCGTCAAATTGATTTTTCAAGTCTTCGATTGCAAGCCGCAATGTTTCAGGAGTTTTTGCGCCAACACCGAAGAACAATCCCCGGTTTCCGCCGCCGCTACCGCCTGCGTTAATCGAGACGCGATAAGCATCAGGAAATTCGCCGAGATACCCTTCGAACTTTTCTTCAATCATCTTATTTGTGACGGTTGTACGATCCTCTAGCGGGGCGAGTCCCATAAAGGCTTGGACCCGGTTACCCGAGGCAAAACTGCCGGGGCTTGGGATAACAACGTAATCCACGCCGAAGTCTTCCTTAGCATTTTCATTAAGATCTGCGGCGGCCTGTGCGAGCTGCTTTTGTGCCTGCGAGAGACGAGAGAACGGCGTGCCTTCGGGAAAAGATATGCTCACTTGCATCATATCCCCCGCAACATTTCCGTCCGGACTGTAGTTGGCGTAACCATATTTTACAGCGCCAAAGGCTAAAATAAAGAGGGCGATAAAACTGGAGAAGGTCGCGTAACGATATTTAATGCAAAAGGCCGCAAGAGGACGGAAATAATTCTCAGAAAAATCAACAAGGCTTTGCGAAATTTTATTTTGCAATATTGTGAGACGGTTTTTTGATTTTTTGTCGGTCGGCTGCATATGGCTCAAGTGGGCGGGCAGAATGAAGAACGCTTCGACGAGCGAGAACAATAACGCGCCAATAACAACAAAGGTAATTTGCGAGGTAATTGTCACAGCCGAGACGCTTAGTAGCGCCCAAGGGGTAAAGGCGAGCATGGTTGTTAACACGGCAAAGAAGACGGGTTTGGCCACCATATTTGCGCCGGCAATCGCGCCGCGCTGTCCTGCGACGCCGTTTTCGACGTGCAAATGAATAGACTCGCCCACGACAATCGCGTCATCAACAATGATCCCGATAACCAGCAAAAAGGCGAAGACGGAGAAAATATTAAAGGTAATACCCAGCACAGGCGCAATGGCAAGCGCGCCTGTAAAAGCTGTTAAGATACCAATGCTCACCCAAAGGGCCACTTTGGGGCGCAAGAACAAGCACAGGAAAATGAGTACAAGCACCATTCCCAAAAGGGCATTGCTAAAGATTAGCGACATCATACCGCCAAATCCGTCCGCCATATTCGCCCACATTTGGAGCTGTATCCCGGGCGGTAACGTCTTATTGCGTTCCTCAATAAACTTCTCAAACGCCTTACCCGACCTTGTGATATTGGCCTTCTCTGGGGAGAGCACGCGCAGGAACATGGCGGGCTTGCCTTTGAACTCTGAATAGAAATCGAGGTCTTGGAAGCCGTCAATAACGCGGGCAATATCCTTAACACGCACTGTGCCGCCCTCTGCACTTTGGCGGATAATAATTTCTTCAAATTCCGATTTACTGTTAGCGAGATTTCGCGTGCGGAGCTGCAAACTACCGGCGGATGTTCTGACTTCGCCAGATGACGCGTTCAAAGACGCGCCCGAAATAGCTTGAGCCACTTGAGAAAAGGTCAGATTGAAGCGGCGTAGATCCTCTTCGGAAATCTCGATTGTGATTTCTTCGTCCAGCTTCGTGATCATTTGGGTCAATTCGCCGCCCGGCAATTTGGCCATTTCCTGCTCAAGATCAACCGCAAGGCGTTGCAGCTCTTTGCGGTCGGTACCTTCTTCGCCGTAAAGCGCGATATACATATAATCGATTTCAAAATCGCCCCGGCGGGTTGTCAGGCGAAAAGCATCTGGCGGGAGGTTATTAATACCGTCAACGCGCGCTTTAACTTCATCAAGCACGCGGTCATAATCAGCGGTCACAAGAACATGGACGGTGACGCTGCCGCTGCCTTCGCGCGCGCGTGCTTCAATGTAGTTAATGCCGTCAAGCCCCTCAACGGACTGTTCAATACGCGAAATGATTTGCTCTTGAATGTCATTCGGCGAAGCGCCGAGCCACGAACCAGAGACATTAATTGTTGTCACTTTGGGCGCAGGAATAAACTCACGTTCGAGTTTGAAAAACCCGAATATCCCCATCATGAAGATCGCCACCATCAAAAGATTGGCCGCGATAGAGTTTTTGACCCACCAGGAAATTAAGCTCTTCATGGTTTACTTCCTTCTGCTGCCTCAGCCCCGTCCTTGCGCTCGGTTTGGTCTTTCTTAAGCGGCTTCTTCGCCTCGCCCTCTTTGTCGCTATCGTCTTTTTTCTTGCGGCCAAACCAGCCTTTTTTCTCAGGCTCTTTCTCGCCCGCCGCCTCGTCCGCTTCTTTCTTTTTCATCCAGTCCGGTTTTGGCGGCTCTATGATAACCTTTGACGGGTCGTTCGCATCTAGTACTTTGAATTTTAGCGAAATTTGAGATTTTTCGAGCGGCGAAATAATCACATACTCTCCTGGCTCTACGCCGCTGGCAATAACGGCGCGCTCTGCATTTGTATCAAGCACCACCGCGTCGCGTGATTGCGCCTCGCCTTTGTCATCAACAACATAAACTTTGTTTTCAGGACGCAAGCTATCGCGCGGAATGACGATCGCACTATCAATCTTACGGCCAACAATTTCCGCTGTCACGAAAAGGCCCGGCGGTAATGGAAATCCATCCGCAGACATGCCTTTCCCAAAGGGGTCCCTCACTTCTGCAATGGCGGATATTGTACGAGTTTGCGGGTCAAACACGCCGTCTGTTCTAACAATTTCGCCGTTCCAGACGCGGCGCTCGCCTGCGATTATAGCCGAAAGCGTAACCTTGGGCTTTTTAACTTTGCTATCAGCGCTCATGGAGACAGGCAGTGCGAGACGCGTTAAATCTGCATCGTTGAGCGAGAGCGGAATTTCAATGGCTTCGGTTGAGAACACGCGTGCCAGACGCGCGCCAGGACTGACAAATTGACCAATATCCGCAAAGCGCTCTTTGATACGACCATTAAACGGCGCGCGAACGATCGTCCGAGAGAGTTGAAGTTTTGCATTATCCAGGTCGGCAAGCGCTGATTTCAAGCTCGCCTCAGCTTCGGCCAATTGCGGTTTACGCAGGGTTAGCGCAGACGCCTGACCGCCCCGCCCTAAATCTTTCCAGTCTTCAGCCGCAATTGCGCCTTCTGCTTTTTCGCGCACCACAAGCTGCTCGGCCCGAGCCACCGCCGCCTCCGCACGCAATACCGCCACATCATAATCAGCTTGCTCGAGGCGCAGCAGGACATCGCCTTTGTTAAATTGACCGCCGGCCACAAATTGCCGCGAGACAAAGGTGATTTTACCGCCAACTTGCGGGCTCATATCGACTTCGGTGCGCGGTCGCGTTTGTCCCTGTAATGACACATCAAGAACCACGGTATCTTGATAAGCGGGCACGGCCATAACAGCCAAAGTGGGGTCGCGGCGTTTTTGAACCTCAGGCTTTTTCTTGCCCGCTTTCATGGCGCCAAGCGCTAAAAAAGCAAAAACAAAAATCAAGATAGGCACAAGAATGACAAGTGCTTTGCGAAGAAACCCGCTTTTCTTTTTTGGGCCCATATTGGAATGCGCGGCCTTTGTGTTTTGTGTTGTGCTCATGACACTCTTTCATTTTTTGGAGTCTGGCCGTCGACAGCCGCTCCTGATATTAAATACGTTATAGAGCAACGCTACAGTTTGCGACACTCCTAAAGCGGGTTTATCCTTTGACGGGGCCAGAGGCTCTGTTCTCAACAGGTGTATATTGAACGACTTGCGGCGCAGGCAGAATTGCCGTTTGTGTAATATCCCCGCCTCCTAGTGCCACATGAAGACGCACACGGTTTGCCAAACGTTCCTTGCGCGCGCTGATGAGCTGGCTCTCGGCATTGAGTCGGCGTGATTGACTATCAAGCAGTTGCAAAATTGTTGTCAGCCCTTCGGTATAGCGAAACTCTAGCCGCTCTTCTGCTTTCAAAGCTTCATTAAGGGACACTCGAAGCGCCGCCTCGCGTTCGGCAAGCCGCGCGTCCGCATCAAGGGCATTTTCAACTTCGAGATAAGCGCCTAAAGCTGTGCCCGCATAGCTTTCCAATTGCTGGCGCATAATAGCCTCTTGCTGAACAACATTAGCCTTAAGGCGGCCACCTTGGAAAATTGGCGCGGTCAGCCCGCCAGCGATATCAGCCACAAGGCGGTCCAAATCAAAAATATTGTTGAGCGCAGAGCCGGCAAGATTTAAACCGCCATCAAATGACAAGCTGGGCAGCAAGGCTTTGCGCGCGGCGTCCACCTGCAAGCCTGCCGCCTGCATTCGGCGTTCTGCCGCAAGAAGATCAGGACGGTGGCGCAGCACATAGGCGGGCCCGCCTGCCCCAGCCAGAGGCGCTAGGCTTGGAAGATCCACAGACGCCGTGAGCGTTTCATCAGGATATTCGCGCATTAAAACTTCAAGACTTCGCGATAAAGCAGATTGCCGCTGCTTACGGCTCGCGCGCACGGCCTCCGCATTGGCTAGCGCAGAACGCGCAAGGCGTACATCAGATGAGCCGGTCACCCCGCCTTCAAAGCGCCGCATCGTCAGGCGAAGCGCGCGCGCCTGTGTTTCGACTTCGCGCTCTGAAAGCTCCGCCAATAAGCGGGCCTCTATAAGGTCAAACCAATTTTGCGTCACCTGCGCTGCAATGGCGAGGCGCGCGCCAGCATAATCAGCTTGGCTCGCCGCCGCTTCCAATTCAGAAGACTGAACGCCGTCACGGATGCGGCCCCACAGGTCATATTCCCATGATGCGTTTACGCCAGCGCTGAGGCCCGTATTGCCTGAAGAGACGCCGCCGCCAACCCCCAATAAGGCAGGGTTAAAGTCCCCTGCCGTATCCACGGGACTGATGGCATCAGGGGGAGAGACAAGATTGCCAATGTTTTCGCTGCGCGACGCGCGTGAACTGGCGGAAAGGCTTGGCAGCAAATTAGCCTCAGAGATATCAAGACGTGCAAGAGCTGCGCGGTATCTAAACTCTGCCGCGCGAATATCTGTATTCGCCGCGAGCGCCTTGTTCACAAGGGATGATAAGACAGGATCAGAAAATTCGGCGACCCAGTCCGTGCGCGGTAAATCAGCAGGCGCGGCTTCGGTCCAGCGGCTATTGGGGGCCTCACCAGCCGCCGTAGCCGGCGACAGAGGGACTTGCGCCGCGACAACTGCGGGCTCGGGCGTCAATTTGGCAATTGTTGCGCAGCCAGAGAGCATGAGCGGGGACACACTCAACAAAAGAACCGCAGGTCGAAAGGTTTTGAAAAAAGACGGTGATGTAAAACTATTTCGCATGGCTCTTATCTCTTGATCGCTTTGGGTCGGTTCGTGCGGCAGGGCGCAGAGAAGGATTGTTTAATAGCTCCCGCCTCTCCAAGCTCCTCATAGGCGATATAATTAGTGAAAGTCAATCAATTATTATTGAAAAACAATAAGAAACTATGTTAGCCTTTACATTCTCACCTTTCTTTATCCTTCTTTTTGGCGAAGGTCATGATAAATTCTTGTCATGATTGAGAGGGTGTTTTACAGGCCATGCTATGAGCCAAGATTACAAAGCAGGCATAGGGGCGTAAATGTCTGCAGACAGTGAAAAACTGAGTAAATTATCCGGGTTTGACCGCACCGTTATCTCGATTTTGGGGCTCTTAGCTATTCTGGGACTAGGCGCGGTCTTAAATGCGCCTCTCGCCGCGAGCGCCGCCGCGGCGGCGCTTTATTATCTTAGTATACAGATTTATGGGCGCTTGCCCCGTCCGCGCGACCTGCCAGATCCGTCTTTAATTTCGGATGACACTACAGCAGGACTTTTTGATCAGCGCCTGATTGCAGATAGTTTCTCAGAAGCTGTCTGGATTATCAATTCCCGCGAGCAGATAATTTATGCCAATAAGGCCGCAGCCGCGCTGTTTGGGCCTACGCCTTTTGGTCGCCGCCTCGCAACTGTTATGCGCGATCCCGCCATCACCCAGCTTGTCAAAACTGTTCTACAAGGCAGCAGCACGGAGCCCACCGACTTTCATATGACCGGCGCGGTCGAGCGCCATTTTCGTGTCACGGGCACTGCCATTCATGTTGAGCCTAAACCCGAGCCCGTACTCGCCGTTACAAGGGCTGCGCCCGCGCCCATTGAGGCCAAGCTTAAGCGCTTTACTATGCTGGTATTTTATGATGTCACCGATTTTGTAAAGTTTGCACGAACCCAAGGAGATTTTTTAGCCAATGCGTCCCATGAGCTTAAGACGCCTGTCGCGTCTTTACTGGGCTATATCGAAACATTGCGCGGTCATGCCAAGGATGACGCCGGCGCGCGCGAGCGGTTTTTGCTGATTATGCAAGAACAAGCCCAGCGCATGGAGCGCCTGATTAGTGATTTGCTATCACTGCGCCAGATTGAACAGAGCGAACATCTTGCACCCAGCGCCGCGGCAGACATGTGCGCCGCCGTTAACTTTGCGCTTGATACGGTCACCCCGCTGGCGCGTGCGCGCGGTGTGGCCGTAACGCTTGAAGCACCAAGCGTCGTGCAGGTGAGGGGTCATCAAGATCAGCTGGTGCAGCTATGCCTGAATGTGATTGATAATGCTGTAAAAATGAGCCCCAAAGGCGGCAAGGTCATGCTCGAGCTTAGCACAGCCGCGCAGTGGCGGGCCCAAGACATCATGGGCGCTGAAACGCCGCCCCATCAATCCAGCCGCCAGATTGTTAGCCCTGCCGCCGCCGCGCAAGGTTATGCTGTTCTAAAAATATCAGACGAAGGACCAGGCTTTGCGCCCAATCATATCCCGCGTCTTGGCGAGCGTTTTTACCGCGTCGCAGGGGACCGCAGCTCAAGGGAAAAAGGCACGGGCCTTGGCCTTGCGATTGTCAAACATTTGGTGCTTCGTCACCGCGGCGGATTAATGGTCACCAGCACTTCTGCCCCCAACTACACCTTTGGCGCGGATATCTTGGAGTCTCATGCCGCGGCGTCCAGTTCCGCTACTTTCGACTCCACAGAAAGCGAGAAGCGAGACACGCCCATACAAACGGGCACATGTTTCACAATTGTTATTCCGCTGCACCGCGAAAATGACGGTGGATTAAATTAGCTTTCGTAAAACTGTCATACTTCTGTTATATAGCCGTCACGTTCTAATTTTAGAGACGCGAGAGAGGTAACCATGCAACAGCAGGCAGAGCACATTGTGCACGGATATGACGAAGATTTAAACACGCTTACAAGCGCGCTCTCTGAAATGGGTGGACAGGTCGAAAGCATGATTGACGACGCCGTGCGCGCGATTAAGAAACGCGATTCAGCGCTCGCCGAAGACGTCATTGCCCGCGACGCAATTGTGAATGAGCTCCAAGAGAAAATTGATGCTGACGCGCTGCGTATGCTCGCCCTGCGCCACCCAATGGCGGCAGATTTACGCCGCGTGATTGGCGCGATGCGCGCCGCAAATGATTTAGAACGTATCGGCGATTTGGCTGAGGGTATTGCGCGGCGCGCCATGAATATTAACAAAAGCGAAAAAGTCGAGCTCTCTCGCGGCGTTGCTCGCATGGGTAAGCTTGTCAAAGTTCAACTTAAATCTGCGCTTGATGCGCTCTTAAATGACAATGCGGATCAGGCGGTAGATGTCTGGTTGCAAGACCAAGATGTCGACGCGCTTTACGCTTCTCTCTTTCGTGAGCTTCTGACTTATATGATGGAAGATCACAGAAACATCCAAGCCTGCACGGGCTTATTGTTTGTGGCCAAAAACCTTGAGCGGGTTGGCGACCACGCCACGAATATTGCCGAGATTGTCTACTTCTCTGTCCATGGGCGCTCGCTTGTCACAGAAGCTTTGGCCAGAAGCGAATCCGACGGGTAATCCAACTGTGAGGCGCGCATGAAACCTTATGTATTAGTCATTGAAGACGAAGACGCGATTCTCACACTTCTAGAGTATAATTTTCAAAAAGAGGGCTATGACGTTGGCCTCGCGACGGACGGCGAAATGGGGCTCATCATGGCCGCAGAGCGCACGCCTGATTTCATAATCTGCGATTGGATGATGCCAAAATTGTCCGGCGTTGAAGTTTGCCGCCGTCTGCGCCGCAAAGACGAGACGCGCGCGACGCCCATCATTATGTTGACGGCGCGCAGCGAGGAGACCGATAAAATCACGGGGCTCGATTTTGGCGCAGATGATTATATGGTCAAGCCGTTCTCTATGCCTGAACTTTTGGCCCGTGTACGCGCGCTCCTACGGCGCGCCTCACCGACGCTGCTGGAAGACGTCATTCGCCACGGCAGCCTCGAAATTGACCTCAAATCCGTGCGGGTTAAGCGCGGCGAGAAGGAATTGCATTTGGGGCCAACAGAGTTTCGCTTGCTGGAACATTTCATGCGCTCCCCGGGCCGCGTATTTTCGCGCGAGCAATTGCTTGATACGGTTTGGGGGCGCGATATTTACGTTGAATCGCGTACTGTGGACGTCCACATCGGGCGGCTGCGCAAGGCCTTAAAAGTCAACGGCGAAGCGGACCCAATCAGAACGGTACGGTCAGCGGGCTATGCTTTTGAGCCGCCTTTATAACGGCTCAATCATAAGGTCTTAATTACGAACGAAAGAGGCAGCGCCTATCAGCGCGGGGCGCGTTTGGCAAGGATACGCTGCAAAGTGCGGCGGTGCATATTAAGACGCCGCGCTGTTTCAGACACGTTTTTCCCGCAAAGCTCATAGACTCGCTGAATGTGTTCCCAACGCACGCGGTCAGCCGACATTGGGTTTTCTGGCGGCTCTGGCGCGTCCGCGCCCGAGGCAAACAGGGCCTTGCAGACATCGTCTGCATCCGCCGGCTTAGCGAGATAATCGACGGCGCCGCGTTTAATCGCAGAGACTGCCGTCGCCAGATTGCCGTAACCCGTCAGCAGCACGACTTTACAGTCGGGACGCTTTTCGTGAATGAGGTCAACCATATCAAGGCCGTTGCCGTCCTCTAGCCGCATATCAAGCACAGCGAAGGCGGGGGCCGACGCGCCGACTTGGGCGCGCGCTTCAGAAATAGTCTCAACGGTCGAGACGGAAAAGCCGCGCTGCTCCATAGCGCGGCCAAGCCGCGTGCGGAACGGTCCATCATCATCCAGAATCATGAGGCTGGCATCTTCAGGTAACTTGTAATCTACATCAGGCATATCATAACCTCTCTTTATTGCTGTAAATATGGGCGCTTAGACTGCAATTGTAACCCTCATAAATATTTATCAGCTATGTGTATTTGGCTTACCTACGTTCCAATTGGCCTTTGTGGATTGCAAAATTACGGCAGAAGGAAGACGGCGCGTGATTTACTTTGGGCCCAAGCGAGACTAAAGCAGCGCCATGACACTGCTTATAACAGGGGCTGCGGGATTTATCGGCTATCACACGGCAAAGCGAGCGCTAAGCGCAGGTCTTGACGTGGTTGGTCTTGATAATTTTAACGACTATTACGCCCCAGCCCTTAAACACGCGCGGCTGCGTGACCTCACGCGCTTTGCGAAGACATCCCGCGCAAAGCTCAGCTTTGAGACGGCTGATGTGGCCCAGAGCGATGCGGTAATGGATATATTTAGCACGTATAAGCCCGCGCGCGTTATTCACCTCGCAGCCCAAGCAGGCGTGCGCTACAGCCTTGAAAATCCGCTGGCTTATGTGCGGTCCAATATTATGGGGTTCACCAATATCTTAGAGGCATGCCGCCTTGGGGCGGTTGAGCACCTTTGCTACGCCTCGACCTCTAGTGTTTACGGCGGCAATCGCGAGATGCCTTTTGCAGAAGCCCATGGCGTCAATCATCCGCTCCAATTTTACGCTGCTACAAAGCGCGCGAACGAATTAATGGCCCACAGCTATAGTCATATCTACCGCCTGCCGACGACGGGACTGCGGTTCTTTACCGTTTACGGCCCATGGGGGAGGCCCGATATGGCGCCTTGGTTGTTTACCAAAAACATTATCGAAGGCGCGCCAATTAAAGTGTTCAACCACGGCAAGCATTCGCGCGACTTCACCTATGTTGAAGACATCGCGGAAGGGCTATTACGCGTGAACGGCTTAGCGGCCACCCCTGACCCCAATTGGTCTGCCCTCTCGCCTAACCCCAATAGTTCCGATGCGCCTTTTCGCCTCTATAATATCGGGAACGGCGCGCCGACGTCACTTTCGGATTTTATCGCGGAAATTGAACGCGCGACAGAAAAGACAGCTCAGAAAATCTTGCTGCCGTTACAAAAGGGTGACGTGGAAGATACATTTGCCGACACGCATGCCCTGCAAGCGCTCACGGGATACAAGCCGCAGACCCCGCTCAGAGACGGCGTTAGCGTCTTTGTGGATTGGTATAAAAGCTATCACGCGGCAGATTAACAAACCAAACGGTATGAGTTTTGCAGGACCCCCGCGCACATATAGGCTGGTTTATCAGTCTCATTTACGGTAACACCACGCTAGAGTTTGGAATTCAAGAGATAAGAGACTGCCATGGGGCTATTATCAAAAATCGGATATGTGATAACGCGTCAGTCAGCCGTGTTTAGCCTCCCCGTT
>CAKZTE010000086.1 GCA_937923115.1 uncultured Caulobacterales bacterium
GTGTAAATCTCGGGATGGGCGACCATCTTCTTGTCTGACTCCTCAAGGAAATGCAGCTCCTCTATCCACTGCGCGTTAAGCGCGGCAAAACGGGGCAGGGCGGCCTCGTCATCCAAATGGATGTCGACTTTAGACGTGTCAATTTTAGCCGCCATTTGGCCCTCTCATAATTTGAACGTCTTCACCATTCACGGACGGATTTTGCGTGGCTGCCGCGAGGCGGTCAAGCCGTATCATGGCCATGCCTATGCTTCCCCCGTTTTCTGGAGTGTGAACGGAGAGGAGCTCGCCAATCACGCGTTCGCCCGACAGGATTTTATCGCCTGCTTCTGCGCTGCCAGAGAGCACAACCGCGCGAAAGCGTTTCTTGACCGTTGTCATGCGGCGCATACGAGACACCACCTCTTGGCCAACAAAGCAGCCCTTTTTGAAATCAACACCGCTAAGCTGGTCCATATTGGCGTCAGCGGGAAATGTCGTGACAGTTTCGAAATCCCACTGACTGTCAGGAATACCCAGCGAAAGGCGGTGCGCGTTATAATCGCCCGTGCTGGGCAGTTCCTCGGTGGTGATGAGGCGAAAGCCAAGGGCGGGCAGGCGTGGGTCGGCATGACCTTCTGCGCCTTCGCCCCCATCTTCAAAACTGGCCCAAATTGCGTAGACAGAATGCGTTTCGGACAGGTCTTCAATCTCAATCGGCGCGCGCAGCTTATACATGCGCAGGCGCTTGAAGAGGTCCGCCGCAAATTTAGTCGGCGTTTCAAGCAGCAATGCCTCACCGTCATGACAGATGAAGAAGTCCGCTATGATTTTACCTTGCGGCGTCAACAGGGCTGCAAAGGTGAGCCCGTCTGCTGCAATGGAATTACTCACAAGGCCGTCCAGCCAAGCCAAAACACCCTCGCCAGAGAGGCGGAGAACTGCGCGGTCGAGTTTCGCGATTGGCATTAAGCCGTAACCCCGTCAAAGCGCCACGCCAGCTCTTCGCCTGCGTGGAAGGGGATAATATCTGTGCCAGCGGCGCGCAGTTTTTCGGGCACGCTGACGGCGGTGCGGGTCAGCGTCACGCGTTCATCGTTAAGGGGTAGTCCGTAAAAGGCGGGCCCAAATTCTGAGGCAAAGCCTTCAAATTTATCAATCGCATTTTCTTGCTCAAACGTCTTGAGATAGCTTTCAAGTGCGTAAGGGGCGTTGAAAATTCCCGCGCAGCCGCAGGCGCTTTCTTTTGCGCCGACTGTGTGCGGGGCCGTATCAGTGCCGAGGAAAAATTTGGGATTGCCAGAAATTGCCGCTTTCGCAAGCGCTTGTCTATGCTCCTCGCGTTTGGCAATCGGCAGGCAATACATATGCGGGCGGATGCCGCCTTGGAAAATAGCGTTGCGGTTTATCGCAAGGTGCTGCGGGGTGATTGTCGCGGCAACATTGGGGCCCGACTCGATAACGAAATCTGCCGCGTCTTTGGTCGTTATATGCTCAAACACGATTTTCAACTCTGGAAAATCAGCGACGATGCCGCGCATAATTTGGTCAATAAACACGGCTTCGCGGTCAAAGATATCGATATGGGAATTGGTCACTTCGCCGTGCACTAAAAACGGCATGCCTATACGCTGCATCGTCTCAAGGACTTTGTAGATATTTCTAACGTCCGTTACGCCTTTGCTAGAATTGGTCGTCGCATTGGCGGGGTATAATTTACAGGCCGTGAACACGCCGTCCGCATGGCCGCGTTCAATTTCGCCGGCGTCAATATCATTAGTAAGATAGGCCGTAATCAGCGGCGTAAAATTCAAGCTCGGATCAACGGCCGCCATGATGCGGTCGCGGTAAGCGCGGCCAAGCGCGGCAGTCGTGATCGGCGGGGCGAGGTTAGGCATCACAATCGCGCGGGCAAACTGGCGCGCGGTGTAATTCACCACATCGTTTAGCATATCGCCATCACGCAAATGAACATGCCAATCATCAGGGCGGCGAATTGTGAGGGTATCGGTCATAGGAATATGCCACTTAGAGTTATTTTACATTTGCCTTATAACTATGCGCCATGAGTAGCATTTTTGCAGCATCTTTTTTTAAAATGACCTCCTAATCATCATAATGCACGCTCATCAAGTAAAGCCCATCGGGCGGAGCGACGGGGCCGCAGGCTTTGCGGTCACGCGCGTCCAGCGCTTCTTGCGCGAAGCTAATCGGGCGGTGGCCTCGGCCAATCTCGACCAGCGTACCGATGATAGAGCGTACTTGTTTATGGAGGAATGAGCGCGCGCGAATATGCATATGGATTTCTGCGCCCGCGCGCAAAAGCGTAATCTCGTCAATCGTTCTGACAGGGGATTTAGCTTGGCAGTTCAAGTCGCGAAAGGTGGTAAAGTCATGTTCCCCGATTAAAGCTTGCGCGGCCTCATGCATATCATCAGCATCGAGCGGATAAGGCAGACGCCAGACGCGGCCTGCGTCCAGCGCAAGGCGGGGGCGACGGTCAATGATGCGGTAAAGATAGTGCCGCTCTCGCCCATCAAAACGCGCGTGCCAATCATCGGGCATGACTTTGGCGTCTAGAATTGAAATTGTTTCTTGATTGAGGTGAAAGTTAAGCGCGTCTCGTACTTTGTCCTCGCGAATGTCTTTAATTAAATCCACATGCGCCACTGCACCGAGGGCGTGTACGCCGCTATCCGTGCGGCCCGCGCCGTAAACGGTGGTCGGCTGTCCGTTAAGCTTACTCGCCGCGTTTTGAATCGCGCGCTGAATAGTCGGCGCAACGGGCTGAATCTGCCATCCCTCATAAGGGCCGCCGTCATATTCAATGGTGAGTTTATAGCGGGGCATTAAGAGAGAATATCGCCCACCGTCATGGGGCGGCCCATGAGATAGTCTTCAATGCTCATCTTGGCTTTGCCTGCGGGCTGTACGGTGAGGAGCTGCAATGCGCCGTTTTCGCTAAGCGGGGAGCCGCAAGCAATGATACCAGACGCATTGATAATCTCGCCGGGTTGGCCTGGGCCGTCAACAGGTTTAGCGAGATGAATTTTCAAGCGCGCGCCGCCCACCTCGCACCACGCGCCCGGAAAGGGGGAGAGGCCTCGAATATGGTAGTCGAGCTCTTTAGCGGGGCGGGTCCAGTCGATACGGGCCTCGGCTTTATCGATTTTATGGGCATAGGTCGGCTCGCCTGTTTGCGGGGTGGGGCGCAGGGCTTCGCGCTCTACGCCGCCAAGCGCGCGGGCCCACATTTCTGCGCCCACATGGGAGAGGCGATTGGATAGAGTTTCGGCCGTGTCGATGTCTTTGATGTCCACGGTTTCCGAAAGTAATATGTCGCCCGTATCAAGGCCTTTGGCCATTTGCATAATCTGAACACCTGTTTGTGAATCGCCCGCCATAATGGCGCGCTGCACAGGGGCGGCGCCGCGCCAACGCGGCAGCAGCGAGCCATGCAGATTTAGGCAGCCGTAGCGCGGCGCATCAAGCGCGCGCTGCGTCAGGATTTGCCCATATGCCACAACGCAGGCCACATCCGCGTCCAGAGCCTCCAGCCCGTCAATTACGCGGCTCATGCGAAACTTCTCAGGCGTTTCCACGGGGATGCCCATAATGTCGGAGAATTGATGCACAGGCGATTTGGTCAGTTTTTGCCCGCGTCCAGACTTGCGCGGAGGCTGGGTGTAAACACGTACAACCTCATGGCCATTGGCAAGAATTTCGGATAGCGACGGCACAGCAAAGTTAGGCGTGCCCATAAATACCACGCGGAGCGTCATGGTTTACCCTACGGCTTTCATCTTCTCGGCTTTGGCGACTTTCTTGACGGCGCGCTCACGTTTCAAGCGCGAAAGATAATCGATAAAGACGATGCCCTTAAGGTGGTCCATTTCGTGCTGAATACAGGTCGCGTAAAGCCCTTCGCAAACCTCGGTCACGCGCTCGCCGTTATAATCAAGATAGGTGAGCTTCACGCGCTCTGGCCGTTCAATCGTTTCAAACACATCAGGCACAGACAGGCAGCCTTCATCATAGGGCATCACGTCATCCGCTTCTTCCAGGATTTCGGGATTGACGAAATACTTGACCTGCGGCGGCTCTCCGTCGCGCGCCAGATCCATAACAATCACATTCAGCGGCACGCCGATTTGTATCGCGGCAAGGCCAATTCCCGGCGCGGCATACATGGTCTCAAGCATATCATCCATCAGTTTGCGGGTTTCGTCCGTGACGGCATCAACGGGTTTTGACACCTGCTTGAGGATTGGATTTGGCACAGTCAATATGGGGCGTATGGTCATGAGCTTCAGATAAGGGCCGCGCCCTCAAACGTCAAGTTAGCCCGCGTGGTCAGATAACCACTTTGGCAAGTCACTGGTCGTGAAGTCCACCCAATGCGCCGTAGTTGTTTGGCCAGAGGGGCGCACAACTTCGGGCGCATCTGAAAAATCAGCGTCTGACGTTACCAGCACTGTGACCATGCCCATGGCTTTGGGGACTTCGAGGTTAAAGACATTATCTTCGAAGAAGATGGCTTTGGTTGGGTCAACATCAAAGACGCGGTTGAAAATCTCATAGGTTTCGCGTTTCGGCTTGGGAATATAATTCGCGTCTTCAATGCCGAAGCTACCATCGAAAAGATCAAATAAATTTAGGTGCCCCGCTACGTTGCGGGCATGACCTTTGGAACCATTTGTATAAATCAGCTTACGCCCGGGAAGCGCTTTAATCTGCGCGCGCATCATCGGGTCAGGCCGCAATATATCGAGGTCGACATCGTGAACGTAATCAAGAAACTCGGCAGGGTCCATATCGTGAACAGCCATCAGCCCGGAAAGTGTCGTGCCATATTCTGCCCAATACTCTTTGCGCAAAAGTGAGGCGGCTTCACTCTCGAGCGAGAGATAGCGCGCGATGAAGTCCGTCATCTTGACGTCAATCTGCTTAAAGAAATTCGCGTCCGCGCGGTAAAGCGTATTGTCCAGATCAAAGACCCAGTCAGTCACATGAGAGAGTTGTGTATGCATGTTAACGCCGCAGCCCAGACGCACTTGGCTTTACAAAATCTGCATCCGTAAGGTTTACCGTCGTGCCAGCGCCTTCGGTTGGCAGCGGACGAAAGCTAACAGGGCGATAGCCTCTATCAGCGCAATACTCATCGCCTATCGCCGAAAAGACGCCTTCCGCGACACAGAACTGGCGCGGCTTGGCGGCTATGGTGCGGAGTAATTTGTCTTTGGGCGCAGTTTCCGCGTCTTCTGGCTTTGGCTGTTCTTGCAGGGCAAAGAAATGCGCATTGGTATTCTCGAGTGTATTGGAGAACGGCTTCGCGCAGGCGTCTTTTTCTATTGGCCACCAGCCGCGGCTTTCCCATTCGCCCTCGCTTTGATAGGCAATCGCCGACCAAATTGTTTGGGCCGATTTATTACAAAGCGTCAGCCCGATACTGGCCTGCGCCTCTTTTGCGCCTTTGATTAACGCTTCAAATTTTTGTCCCGTGCTTAGCGTGCCCGTGACCTCTTGGTCTTTTAAAAATGTCGTCAGTGTGCGCGATGTCCGACGCCCTGGGATGCCGTCAACGCGGGATATTTTGTAGCCATTGTCTTGTAACAATCGTTGCAAGCCGGCTGTGTCCGCATTGTCGCCAAAATTATCAGGTTCAATAAAGGTTGTCGTTTTTTCCTGCGGATCAACTTTCAGATAGGCGCGCGTATCTAAGTCTTGTAATTTACAGCTCATGCTCGTATCGGCTTTAAAATCAATATCGCTTACGCATAGCTTGACGCTGCCTTTCCATTCGCGCACCCGGCCCGTATGAAAACTTTCGCTTTCAGCATAGACATAACGCTCTGAACCCGGCGGCGGTGTTTTCGTAAGGCAGGCCCCAGGACGCACACTGTCCCAGCCGCGCGGTGTTGTCTTTCCGTTCTCTAAAAGGGCCGATGCGACGCGTAAAACATAAGAGGTCTCGTTGCAAATGTTCCACTGATTGCTAGGAAAGAGGTCGGCATCAGGGGCCGAGGTGGCGGCAGGTGTTTGGGCCGCCGCTATGGCGGAGGAGCCTATTAAGATAAACCCGCTGATAAGAGCGGACCTTAGGGATCTCGAGGAGGCGAATTTCATCGTATTAATGTTCCCGCGCCTTGATCTGTAAAGAGCTCAACCAACAGGCCATGGGCACGCCGGCCATCCAGAATGACAACAGCCCTAACGCCCGCTTCAATAGCGGCTGTGCAGGTTTCAAGCTTTGGTATCATCCCGCCAGACGCGGTGCCGCTACTTATGAGCTCGCGGGCGTCTGTGATGGATAGATTGGTCAAAAGGTTGCCCTCGCTATCTTTGACCCCTTCGATATCGGTCAACAGCATAAGCCGCGACGCGCCAAGCGCGCCCGCAAGCACGCCCGCTGCAGTATCGGCATTGACATTATATGAGCCGCCATTTTCGCCTGCGCTAATCGGGGAGATAACGGGAATAAAACCGTCGTGGCTTAAGCTTTCAATGACGCTGATGTCCGTGCTAACGGGTTCGCCTGCAAAGCCAAGGTCTGCGCGCACTTGGCGGGCCTTGATTAGGTTGGCATCTTTGCCTGATAGGCCGACGGCTTTGCCGCCTGCTTCATTAATGGCCTGAACGAGTGATTTGTTGATCGCGCCTGAAAGAACCATTTCAGCGACTTCGACAGTCGCAATATCAGAGACACGAAGCCCGTCAACAAACTCACTTTTGATTTTGAGTCGCTTTAACATCTTGCCAATTTGCGGGCCGCCGCCGTGGACAATAACGGGGCGAATACCAAATTGGCGCAACAGGACAACGTCATTTGCAAATTGCTGCGTTAACGCCTCCGAGCCCATAGCGTTTCCGCCAAATTTAATAACAACGGTTTGGCCCGAATAGCGTTGAATAAAAGGCAAGGCCTCTGAAAGCGTTTTTGCGCTGGCCCATCCCGTTTCATTGCTGCGGCGTGTTAACATGGTGTTTTCCTAAACTGATTACGCGCCAAGAAATAGCTTAAAATCGTAACTAATCTGTAAGGGGATTAGCCGGATGTTTCAGCGGCCTTCGCATCAGGAAGCGCCAAGCTTGCGATCTCGGCTTTGAGCAAGTCAAGTCCGTCTTTTTTCACGCTAGAGGTCGCGATGATTTCGGGGAACGCCGCGGGGCGTTTCTTTATTACCTTGGCGGCTTTCATGATGCCTTTTCTAACCTCAGGCGGCTTAATCTTGTCCACTTTGGTGAAAATCAGCTGATAGGTCACGGCGGCTTCATCCAGCATATCCATGAGCTCTAAATCGGTAGGCTTTACGCCGTGGCGGCTATCGATCAATATAAAGACGCGGCGAAGCGGCGCGCGGCCTCGCAAAAAAGCGCGCGTGAGCTGCGTCCATTTAGCAATATCCACCTTGGAGGCGCGGGCATAACCATAGCCCGGCAAATCAACAAGCCGCAGGCGGTCATCGACATTGAAATAATTCAGCTCCCGTGTGCGGCCCGGCGTATTAGAGGCGCGCGCCAATCCGTTCCGGTTCGTGAGCGCATTTATCAGGCTGGATTTCCCAACATTGGAGCGCCCCGCGAAACAAATTTCGGGTGGGCCTGGCGGCGGTAAATTCTCGAGGCTAACGCCCGAAAGCATAAATGTGACCTCTCGAGAGAAAAGAACGCGGCCTGTTTCCAAAAAAGGATGAGGGCCGTCCTCTGGAGCTGACTCAGTGTCTGCCAGTTTTGTTTCTGTCGGGTGGGGTTCGGTCACTATTCGGTAGCCGCCGGATCTGGTTTACCTGTTATCTTGCGGATAAACTTATCAATCGGCGTATCCACGTTAAATTTGCGCGTGATAATATATTGCTGAATAAAGGACAGAATGTTGTTCCAAACCCAGTAAAGCAAAAGACCCGAGGCAAATGGCGCGAGGATAAACATGAAAATCCATGGCATGAAGGCAAAGATTTTTTGCTGCATAGGGTCGCCACCTGTGACAGACAAGGTTTGCATCATCGCCATTGTCGCGCCATAAAGAATGGCGAGCGGACCAATGGCCAAAAAGGCGAGGCCAAGCGGCTCGGGTCCCCATGGTAGCGCACCGAAACCGTTAAGAACAGAAAGCGGATCTTTTGCTGCTAAATCTTTGATGTAGCCATAAAAAGGGGCATGGCGAAGATCGATGTTGATAAACACAGATTTATAGAGTGCAAAAAACACAAAAATCGTCGGGATGATTGGCAGGCAACCCGCCATTGGATTGACGCCTTCTTTTTTATAAAGTCCCATCACTTCTTGCTGAAGCTTCATGCGATCATCTTTGTAAAGCTCCTGAAGCTTCTTTTGCTTTGGCGCGACTTTTTTCATCTTCGCTTGGCTTTCATATTGTTTGTTAAACAGTGGGAACATGAAGATTTTAATGATGAGTGTCAGCGCCAAGATGCCAAGGCCGTAATTGCCCAAAAGCTCACCAAGTTTCGAGAGCGCCCAGCTCATTGGGCGTACAAGGATACGCATTGCGCCCCAATCAATGGCGCGTTCCATTTGCATGATTCCTAGCTCTCTTTCGTAATTAATCAGAACGCCGCGATCTTTCGCGCCGACATATATATGTCCAACGGATTCGACGCTTGCGCCAGCTGTCAGCGTCAGAGGCGCTGTCTCGTAACTGGCTTCATAGATTTCTTCATCATTGACTTCGCTATACTTAAACCGCGATGTGATTTGCTTGCCTTGCGGGGCAATCGCTGCGGAGAGCCAGTATTTATCCGTCAGGCCAACCCAGCCGCCTTCGCCAACAGTGGTCGATTGGCGTTCTTTCTTCAGCTTTTTATACTTCATATCGACAAGCTTATTGTCGATAACTGAAATTGGACCTTCTTGAATAATAAAGAAGTTGGTCAAATCATAGGGCAACTCATGCTGACGCGAAATGCCTTTGCGAGTCAAAACGATTTCTGTTCCCCCTGTATTTGTGACGACATCGGAGAGGGTGATGAGATAATTTTCATCTGCCGTAACCGTGCGTTCTACGCTAAACCCATTGCCCGCATATTCCATAACAATGGGCGAGGTCTCGGTGAGCACATTGCCGCTCACAACTTCCCATGGCGTATCAATCCCAGAAGGGCCGTCAAAAACTGTCCAATTATCAAAAATGAGCGCGGCATGCTCAGACCCTTCAGGGGTTAGCATGATGACTGTGTCGCTGTCTTCGTCCAACGTCGCTTGGTAATTCTTCAGGCGGATGTCGTCAAAGCGCGTGCCCGTCGAGTTAAATGACCCTGATAATGAAGCCGTATCAATTTTGACACGATTGCCAGAGGCAATGGCCTGCTCGCGCGGGATGATTTTCTGAGGTTCAACTACGGGGGCGTCGATGACTTGTTCAGCGCGTACGCGCTCTGCCGCTGCGTCTATGCGGGCTTGTTCCGCGAGAGGCTTTCCGAAAAAGAACCAATAGCCCAGCATAACAAAGCTAGATAATACGATAGCCAAGATGAAATTTTTTTGATCGTCCATTACTTTTTTCCGTATCGGGGTTCAGTCAGGGGCGCTGCCCCCGCGTGTTATAAATGCTTTGCGCTTTGCGCGGGCTTATCGCGAAGGCTTAACAGGGCTTTTCGCCCATCGTCAAGCAGCGCTTCATACGGACGGGAGGCCGTCGTGTCACGAGCTATAAAGACATAGTCCATGCCTTTTTCGCCCAGTTGCGGCAAGAGCGCGCGCGCTATCTCGCGCATACGCCGTTTTGCGCGGTTTCGTACCACGGCATTGCCGATTTTCTTCGTTGCGGTAAAGCCAACCCGCATCGCCCCGCTATCGGCTGCGCATGTTTGGCGCATTTGGATAACCAATGCCCCGCGCGCCTTGTATTTCCCCCCGCGAACATGCAAAAACTCGGACCGCTTTTTCAGCCGTCCGAGTTTTTTTGAATTTTGTGTCATATCCGTCATAACGGAAGGACGAAAGTATAGCCTGCCTGATTAGGCGGACAAAACCTTGCGGCCTTTAGCACGTCGACGTGCTAGGATTTGACGACCCGCTTTCGTGGCCATACGCGAACGGAATCCGTGGCGGCGTTTGCGAACGATAACTGAGGGTTGAAAAGTACGTTTCATTTTGCTCTCCATGCCTTCTATAAAGAAGGAGGCTCGCAAAGCTGCGAGCCACTGTGGTCATAATTGACGCCGTTTATGCGGCGCGGCGCGTCAAGTCAAGCGGTGTCTGCGCGAAAAGACGAGGATGAGCGCGTAATTTTTGAACATGACTTTCACCTTAAAAGCACATATTCGTGACACCCCGTGCGCGTGATGTGACATGCGACGGCGAGCAGCTGTGCTAGGGCATGCTCAACGATGAAACGCGAGAAGAGAGACGCGCTATGACTGACACGAATACACTCCCTGTAGTACAGGCCCCCAAATCAAGCCTTAAGCGTTTTGCGCCTTTGCTTGTCATTTTAGTCGCCCTTGCGGCATTCTTTGCCCTTGGCGGCCCCAAATATTTTAACATAGAGACCCTGCGCGAGAACCGTGAAGCGCTTAGCGCTTTCGTGGAGGGTAATTTCCTGCTCGCGATTGGC
Organism: uncultured Caulobacterales bacterium; assembly: GCA_937923115.1. GTDB lineage: Bacteria > Pseudomonadota > Alphaproteobacteria > Caulobacterales > Maricaulaceae > Fretibacter. Next base: position 10,553 of record CAKZTE010000086.1, read on the forward strand.
GGCTTCATGCTGCTTTATGCCGTGCTGGTTGGCATCTCGTTTCCGGGCGCGAGTATATTGTCGCTTTTTGGCGGGTTCATGTTTGGCACGCTCGCGGGCACATTTGGTATTGTAATTGGCGCAACCCTCGGCGCGACGGCGATCTTCTTGGCCGCGCGTTACGCGATTGGCGACAGCTTGCGTACAAAAGCAGGGCCCTATATGGCAAAGTTTGAAGACGGGCTTAAAGAGAATGAATTTTCTTATATGTTTATTCTGCGCCTTATTCCCGCTTTCCCGTTCTTTATTGTCAATATTGTTCCCGCCCTCTTTGATGTGAAGCTGCGCAACTATGTACTGACGACATTGTTCGGGATTATTCCTGGCAGCCTTGTTTACGCCAGTGTCGGCGCAGGCGTTGGCACTATCTTCGAGCAAGGCGGCGAGGTGAAGCTTGCGGGGCTGATGCTACAGCCGCAAGTTATCCTGCCAATCCTTGGCCTTATCGGGCTTTCGCTCATGCCTATCATATATAAGAAGTTTAAAGCGGCAAAAGCTTAGCGCTCCTATTTACCCGCATACACGAATAAAAGAGAGAGAAATAATGACCACGAAATATGATGTAGACTTATGTATTATTGGCGCGGGCTCTGGCGGCCTGTCTGTTGCAGCTGGCGCAGCGCAACTGGGCCGTTCTGTTGTCCTTTTTGAGGCCGAAGACATGGGCGGTGATTGCCTAAACTCTGGCTGCGTGCCGTCCAAGGCGCTGATTGCGGCGGGCAAGCACGCCCATGCTTTATCATCAGGCGCAGATTTTGGCGTGGCGCCGGCTGAGCTGAAGGTGGATTTTGGTACCGTTAAAGCCCATGTCCAAGGCATCATTGATCATATCGCCCCCGTCGATAGCCAAGAGCGTTTTGAAGGTTTGGGTTGCACCGTTATTCGCGAATATGCGAGCTTTAAGGACGCGCAAACCGTTGTCTCCGCGACAACCGAAGTGCGGGCCAAACGCATAATCGTCGCCACGGGTAGCCGCGCCTCCGCGCCGCCTATTCCTGGCCTCGCCGATACGCCTTATCTGACCAACGAGACTATATTCACAGTGCCCAAACAACCAAAGCATCTCTTGATTATTGGTGCGGGCCCGATTGGTATTGAACTGGGGCAGGCGTTTAACCGCCTTGGTACCAAAGTGGAAATTATTGACGTGGCCGCGCCGCTTGGCCGTAATGAACCTGAGCATGCCAAAGTGCTTGTAGAGGCTTTAGAGTCCGAAGGCGTTATTTTCCATGCGCCGGTTAAAACCAAACTTATTAGCAAGACTAAAACGGGCGTTGCCGTCGAGCTCGAGGACGGGACGGTACTGAAAGGCTCACACCTTTTGGTGGCGGCAGGCCGCGCGCCAAGCGTTGGTAAGCTTAACCTGGAAGCGGCAGGTGTAAAGTTTGACCGTCGCGGCATAGAGACAGATGATAATCTGCAAACGTCTAACCCACGCGTCTACGCGATTGGTGATGTGGCGGCAGGGCGCGGCGGGCTGACCCATGCTGCAGGTTTCCATGCGGGCCAAATTATCAAAGCATTCTATTTCATGCCCCCTGTGATTAATAAAATTATGGCCAAAGCGACAACGGATATTATGCCGGCCGCGATTTATTCAGAGCCAGAATTGGCCAATATTGGTCTTTCCGCCGCTCAAGCCCGCGAAAAGGGCTACGCGATTAAAGAGTTAACCGCTGGGTTTGATCATAATGACCGCGCTATTGCTGAGCGCACCGATAAAGGCGGCGTGAAAATCATCGCCACGAATAAAGGCAAAATTCTTGGCGCGTCTATTGTCGGCGAGGGCGCAGGCGATCTTATACAAATGATATCAGTCGCGATGAAAGGGGGGGTGAAAATATCGGGCCTTGCGCAAATTATCTCGCCCTATCCCACACGCGGGGAAGCGGTAAAGCGTGCGGCAGGGTCGTTCTACACGGAAGCTGTGTTTGGCCCGAAGGCGCAGAAAGTCGCGGCCTTTATGACAAAATTCCATTAATCGGGCTTTCCAGGGCAAGACTGTAAAGACCCAAAGAACACAAAGTTTCAAATTGTTCTTTGGGGTTTGTTTCGTAAATTAGACCTCCAAAGGACGCGCATAGTTTACGCGTTCTTTTGTCTCTTTCCAATACGTGACATGCCGCTTTCAACAGGCTAAACCACAACCATGATTGACGGATTTTTCTCCCGCAAGCTTTCTGGCAAATTGCTGCTGATGACAATTGGGTTTGTTATGCTGGCAGAGCTCGTTTTGTTTTTGCCGTCCGCCGCGCTTTTTCGTCAGACTTATTTGACGGAACGCGCAGAGCGGGCTGGCCATCTCGCCCTCGCGCTAGACGGCGTGCCTGATTACGAGGGCAGTGCCATGCTGTCTCAAAAATTCGTCGAAGACACAGACGTTATAATGGTGTCCATAAAACGCGAAGGCATGACGCAGCTCCTTCTTGGCATGCCGCCAACGCAGGAGGGTCTCGAATTTGAAGCTGTGGATTTACGCGATGCGAGGCGCTTTCCGCTTTTTCGTTATGCTGTGCGCGATTTTTTCGGGGATGGGACAGGGTATTACCGCATTCTGGCCGACCCTATTATGGCCGATCAGGGCTTGATTGAAATCATGCTGCCAAAGGCCTCTGTTAAAGAGGCACTGCGGGACTTCTTTCAGCGTATTTTCTGGCTCTCGCTCGCCATCGCTGGCATTACGGGCACGCTGATTTATTTGGCGCTATCAGCCATGATCGTGCGGCCTATTCAAAAACTCGCTAACGGCATTGCTGAGTTTCGCGAGGACCCTGATAAAAGGCGCGGCAATCCCGCGCCGTCGCGCAGACTCGATGAAATTGGTCAGCTAGAGCGCGAGTTTTTTGATATGAAACAGGGCGTACGCGCCTCATTTCGGCAGCGCGAACGGCTGGCGTCTCTCGGTATGGCGGTGGCAAAAATCAATCATGATCTGCGCAACGTCCTGACCAGCGCGCAGCTTGTCTCTGATCGTATTGCGATGGATAAAGATGAGCGCGTGGCGGGTATGGGCGAGCGCCTTGTGCGGGCTGTTGATCGCGGCATTCGTCTGTGCACGGATGTGCTTAATTACTCCAAAGCTAAAGACGAGCAGCTGGAGATGGAAGATGTTCGCATCGCGCTAATGGTCGGCGAAGTTGCGGGTGATGTGCTAGGCCAATTCGGGCGCGGGCCGACAGCCATTGGCTTTGTCAACAATATCCCAAGCGAGTTGGCCGTGCGCGTTGACGCCGATCATACTTACCGTATCATTCACAATCTCTTTCGTAATGCAGGACAAGCCCTGCAAGCTATGAGCGCTGTTGATGCCGTCCGCCAAATTACCGTTAGCAGCGAGCTCGAGGCGGGACAGGTTAAAATCAGAATCGCAGACACTGGGCCGGGCTTACCCAAGCGCGCAATGGATAATCTATTCAAAGCTTTCGCCAGCAGCTCAGGACACGGCAGCTCAGGGCTTGGCCTGACGATATCGAAAGACCTCGCGACCGACCAAGGTGGGGATTTAGAGCTTGGCTATACAGGCGAGACGGGCACGGAATTTGTGCTGACGTTGCCCAAAGATCAGAATTAATCTGATGGGAATAGGCGCGTGAAGAACCCGTTCGCCGAGACGCGCTACGCGCGAATAGGATAAGCGTGCCGCCATCAATAAACGTGTTGCACTACTTATTCTTATAAACCTTGCCGCCTTTCATCACGAAATCTACGTCAAGAAGTTCTTCTATATTGTCTAAAGGGTCGCCGTTCACAGCAATCAAATCGGCGTATTTACCAGCTTCCAACGTGCCGATTTTTTTGTCCATTTCGATATGTTTTGCCGCAATGGATGTGGCGGCTTTAATGGCGTCTTGTTCACTCATGCCGGCCTCAATCATGTAGATAAACTCTTGCGCGTTATCGCCATGCGCCGACACGCCTGTATCTGTGCCAAAGGCGACATTCACGCCGCCCTCCCAAGCCGTGCGCAACATGTCTTGCATTTGCGGGCCAACTTCGAGCGCTTTCTTGGCAGAATTGGGCGGCAGCCAGTTTTTATTCGTCGCCCAATCGACAACGGTCATCCCCGCAAGTACAGTCGGGACAAGCGTGGCGTCATACTTCTTGAACAGGCGCACCGTTTCCGCGTCCAAATATGTGCCGTGCTCAATTGATTTTACCCCTGCCTTCAGCGCGGCTTCAATGCCGTCTTTACCGTGGGCGTGGGCAGTGACTTTGCGCCCCATTTTTTCAGCAGCCCCGACGATAGCCTCAAGCTCGTCTTCGAAGAACTGTTGCGCTGTGCCCGCATTGGTGTTGGATAGCACGCCGCCTGTCGCTGTGATTTTAATCACGTCTGCGCCTGATTTAACAGCGGCGCGTGTGGCGCGGCGGCAATCGGCTGGGCCGTCGCAAATGGTTTTAGACGCCGCAAGGTGAAGAATATCCTCGCGGTATCCATGGGCATCCCCATGCCCGCCCGTAATAGAGACCGCAGGCCCTGAAGCGCGAATATGCGGGCCGTCAACTTTGCCGGCATTAACCGCGCGGCGTAAGGCAAAAATCTCTTTTGGTCCGCCGACATCTTGCACAGCGGTAAAGCCTGCCATGAGTGTTTTGCGCGCATTTGCCGCTGCGTCATAGGCTACATCGCCCGCCTCTTTGGTGACGCCGTCAAGGCGCTGGCTGGGGCTCCACTCGCCGCGTAAATGTACATGGCTATCGATAAGGCCCGGAAGGACGAAGCTGTTTTTCAGATCAATAATTGCCGCCTCGTCGTCATTCAAATAGCCATCGGACAGGCCGATAATTTTGCCCTCGTGCACAATGATGGTTTGCTTTGATAGCGGCGCTTTGCCTGGGACGGCGAGAACCGTGCCCGCATGAATCAGGGTGACCTTTGCATAATCAAGGTCGTCAGCGCTCATCGCGCCAGTGGCGGTCGTCGCCATTTTCGTCGGCGTCACAGCTCTCTTTGTATGGGGATGATCATCGGCCCCTGCGAATGATGTGAGCGCAAGAAATCCGAGCGCAGCGCTGCTTGTGAGTAAGATTGATCTAAGCATGTGAAACCCCTTTGAAGCTTTGTCTTTATGCCGCCTGCCTATAGGCGTTTATCTACCCGTCTTAAGGGCGTGATGAGCAATATCGCGCCTGCAGAATCCGTCTGGCCAGTCCACGCACTCGTCAATCGCTTTATACGCATTTTGGACAGCGCGTTCCAGCGAACTCGCCTGTGAGGTGATATTGAGAACGCGCCCGCCATTGGCAAGTACATCGCCCGTATCGCTGAGCTTTGTCCCTGCATGGAAAACTACAACACCGTCGATGTCCTGCGCGGCATCAAGGCCTTTGATTGTCGTGCCTTTCTCATAGCTGCCGGGATAGCCTTTGGCGGCCAGCACCACATTGACAACGGGATCGTTTAGCCACGCTGGCGCGGTGAGCGTATCAAGCGTGCCCGCTTCTGCGGCGATGAATATCTCCATCAAATCAGATTGTAGGCGGCGCATGATGACTTGGCATTCAGGGTCGCCAAAGCGTACGTTATATTCAATCAGCTTTGGTCCTTCTGGCGTCATCATCAGGCCTGCGAACAAAACGCCTTTAAACGGGTTACCATCCTTTGCCATGCCCGCGACTGTAGGATGAATGATTGTGCCCATCACTTCAGCCATAGCGTCTTGCGTGAAAACAGGCGCGGGAGAGTAAGCGCCCATGCCGCCCGTATTCGGGCCCTTGTCGCCATCAAAAGCCCGTTTGTGATCTTGCGCGCCAATCAATGGGATCGCTGTTTTACCGTCAGATATAGCAAAAAAGCTCACTTCTTGTCCCGTCATGTATTCTTCAATCACGACTTTAGTTGACGCTTCCCCAAATTTGCCAGAGAAAAATTCGTCTAGCTCGGCTTCGGCGTCCGAAAGAGTTTCGGGGATAACTACGCCTTTGCCCGCCGCAAGGCCGTCAGCCTTAAGCACATAGGGCGCGTTCATAGTCTTTAGAAAAGCTTTGGCCTCTGCCGCGTCAGTAAAGACGCCGTAATCTGCCGTGGGAATATTATAGCGTTTACAGAAATCCTTGGTGAAGGATTTGGACGACTCTAGCTGCGCTGCGGCTTCTGTGGGGCCAAAGACTTTGACGCCGCGCGCCTCAAGGGCGTCAACAAGGCCAAGCGCCAAGGGCTGCTCTGGGCCTACAATAACAAAATCATATCCGTCTCTGTCAATCAGGCCCAATAAGCTTAGGATGTCATCGGCGGCCACGGCGACGCAGGCGGCGACAGTGGCGATGCCAGCATTGCCCGGCGCGCAGGTTAAATCACTAACGAGGGGGCTTTGCGCGAGTTTCCACGCTAGCGCATGTTCGCGTCCTCCCGACCCGATTAAAAGAACTTTCATGGCTTACCTCAAACAGCTGTTAATCCGTTCGCCTTTTAGGTTATAAGCACAGTGATTCCAATGCCTGTTAATCCGAAAGCCCGCTTTGCCCGAGACACTGACTGATAACACTTCAAATGCTCATGAATATTCCGTCAGTGAGCTGGCGGGCAATCTTAAACGCACCATTGAAGAAACATTCGGTCATGTGCGTGTGCGCGGCGAATTGGGGCGCGTCACAATCGCGAAATCGGGGCACTGCTATCTCGATATCAAAGACGACCGCGCGGTGATTAATTCTATTATTTGGAAAGGCCAAATGAGCCGCCTGTCCATGCGGCCCGAAGAAGGCATGGAAGTGATTTGCGAAGGCAAGCTAACAACCTATCCGGGGCGATCAAACTATCAGCTTGTGATAAGCAAGATGGAGCTGGCGGGCGCGGGCGCGCTCATGGCACTATATGAAAAACGCAAACGCTCGCTCGCCGCCGAGGGGCTGTTTTCCGAAGAGCGCAAAAAGCCTTTGCCCTTTATGCCCAAAACTATCGGCGTGGTAACCTCGCCGACAGGGGCGGTTATTCGCGATATTTTGCATCGCATCTCTGATCGTTTTCCAAGTCATGTTTTGGTCTGGCCTGTTTTGGTGCAGGGGGATAAAGC
>CAKZTE010000087.1 GCA_937923115.1 uncultured Caulobacterales bacterium
GCCCGCGTTAATGCCCATGTAAAATACCCCGCGCGCTTTCAGCTGATTGCGGCCATGAACCCCTGCCGCTGCGGGACAGGCGGGGCGAATGGTATTTCTTGCCCGCGCGGCCCGCGCTGCGCGGTCGATTATCAAGCCCGCGTCTCGGGGCCGTTTATGGACCGCATTGATATTCAAATTGATGTGCCTGCGGTTACGCCTGCCGACCTTGCCTTGCCGCCCTCCAAAGAAGGTACGGCAGATATCGCGGCCCGTGTGGCGGCGGCGCGCGAAAAACAGTTGACCCGAAATGGCGGCGTAACAAATGCAGAGCTTCGCACAGATCAGCTCGATCATGTAGCAGAACCTGATGCGGAGGGTCGGCGTTTACTCACACAAGCGGCGGAGACTTTGGGCTTAACCGCGCGGGGTTATCACCGCGTGCTGAGAGTTGCCCGCACTTTGGCGGATTTGTCAGGAAGTGAAAATATTCACCGTCTTCATATCGCTGAAAGCTTATCGCATCGCCGCGCGCGAAAAGGCCTCACGGCGGCGGGCGCAGGCGTTAAGAGCATGCCTTACGGTACGCAATCGTCCACAACGACATCAAAATACGGAAAATTTTGACAGATGCCTCAGGTTAATGCCTATCTTAGCGTGCGCTCTCTGCATTTTATCAAATAAAGCGACTAATTCTCGGATTTGGTAAGACATTTTTTAGACTAAATTCCCATTATGGTTACCAAATCAATGTTTCTGCCACGGCAGATGGGGGATGACATGTCTTCAGACGATATTTTTGCAGCTCAAATGTGGCCTTGGCCCGACCCGCTGCTTAAGCGGGATGCGCAGGGCCGAATTCTTTTCGTCAATGCTGCCTTTCTCCGCATTTACGGGGGGCAAGTCCAAGACTGGCACGGCAATAGCGTCGGTGGCTGGCCTATTCCAGTACCAGGTCCTGTTCCAAACCGTTTTGAGACTCGCTTGCCAACCCCGCAAGGCGAGATGATCTTTGATTGGATCGAATATACATTGGCCGATGGCGGCACTCTGGGTCTTGGCCGAGATGTGACCGAACTTCTCCCTGCCCCTGAGCCTGACCCCGCTTACCGCGCGCTTCCGCCCCAAAATGAACCGCCAGCTGCTTATCAAGAACAAGCCCCTGTTTCGGTTGCACTAGCCGCGGCTCCTGCAATGGCGGCTGCTAGCGCGGTTGCTGGTATTGCCGCAGCGCCGTTGGCGTTCCAATCTTCTGCTGAACATAACGCCGTGCCGCAGTTTGACGTTCCCCATTTTGAGCCTGACCCGATAGACGTGCCTGAGGTTGACATACCGCAATTCGAAACACCGGAAACTGAAGCTCCGCAATATGAGCCGCCAGTAGAAACTATTGTAGCCCCCGCCGAGCCGGAGGCCCCTCAGCAGACCTATGAAGAGCCAGCCCCAGAGCCAGCCCCTGTGTCTGCGCCCTTGCAGCCAGCAGACCGCGATTATGAGCGGCGCGCTTTGCCAATTGAAAATGAAGATTCTGTCTTGGGGTCTAATTGGCGCGATGCCGTCATCGCTAAAGCCGTAGGCAATGTTTTACCAACATCTGATGAGGATGCTGAAGCGCCTGCTGCGCCAGCGCCCTCAAAAACAAATGGTGAGGGACCGCTCCGCATTCTCTTGGCTGAAGATAATGCCATAAATGCTTTGCTCACTCGCACCCTCCTTGAAGCCGACGGTTGCCATGTTGATGTCGTGGAAGATGGGCTTTTGGCTGTCGAGGCTATGAAAAATCAGGCCTATGATATGATTTTCATGGATATGCGCATGCCAAATATGGACGGCCTTGAATCCACCCGTAAGATTCGCGCGCTTCCGAATGTGCCAAAAGATCTTCCTATTGTCGCGCTCACGGCCAATGCCTTTGATGATGACCGCAATGCGTGTTTTGACAGCGGCATGAATGATTTCATGACCAAACCAGTGTCGGCCGAAGAGTTACAAGATATGGTGCGTCAATGGGCCGGTAAAAAGGCAGAAGCGGCTTAATAAATAAAGGCAAAGACATTCGTCTTTCGCCCAAATCGTGCCATATCAGTCCCTGATAGAGGATTGATATGCACCCCACCTTACAAAAACTCGACGAGGTTTTCTTCGTCTCAAAAATCCTCAAAAGCCGTAAAATGGCGGCCATGCTTGCGCTCGGTTTTAGTGCGGGCCTGCCGATATTGCTGGTCTATACTACCTTGTCCTTTTGGTTGCGCACTGAAGATGTTAGCCGCAGCGCAATTGGTTTTTTTGTGTGGGTAGGTTTTGCTTATTCCTTAAAATTTGCATGGGCGCCGGTCGTTGATCGCGTGAGGATACCTATTTTAGCCGGGATGATTGGTAATCGTCTGGCCTGGACAGCTCTGGCCATTTGCGGAACGGCTATCTCTATGTTCGCGATGGGATTTCAAGACCCGGGTGAAAATCTCGCTCGGGTGGCTTATTGCGCCATAGCCATAGCCTTCTTCTCTGCCACTCTCGACATTTGTGTTGATGCGTGGCGCATTGATGTCAGCGGCGACGAAGAGCAAGCGATGATGGCCGCGACCTATCAACTGGGTTACCGTTTCGGTATGATTATGGCGGTCTCTGGTGTGCTGTTTATCGCGGGTTTTTCCAGCTATAAAATTGGATTTTGGACAACTGCGGTTATAGCGCTCATTGGTGCGAGCACTCCGTTCTGGGCAACCACGCCGCCTGAACCTAGCGCGCGCGATAAAGCGCCAACTAATTGGGTTCTGGTTAGTTTAAGCTTGCTGGCGATTGGCACGCTCGTTTTGCAGCTCCAAAAAGGGGCCGCTCTTAGAAATGCTCTCGCGGCTTTGGGCGAAAATTTCATGGCACATTCTGAGGTCTTTAAAATTCTTGTGCCGATGTCATTGGGCTTAACGGTTATCCTCATTCCTTTTGTGTTTGCGGCCTTTCTCCTCACAGTTGGACGCAACATGTTAAAAGGCGAGGCACTTTATGATGTGCCCATTGTGGGCGATTTTGCGGATCTTGTTCGCCGTTTTGGCTGGGTGACTTTGTTGATACTGATCATTGTGCTGACGTATAGGCTTTCGGACTACACTATGGGCGTGATGGCCATGCCTATGTATGTCGATCTTGGCTATAAAGAGGGAATTGTAGGCGCTATCAAAGGTGTTTACGGGGTAACCATGCTCATGCTCGGTGCCTTTGGCATGGCGTGGTCTGCGATGAAATACGGCTTACCCAAGACATTGGTCGCAGGGGCCGTCCTAACCATTATTACTAATCTCGCCTTTGCATGGCTCGCCACCGTTTCTGAACCGCGGGCGATCTATCTGTTTGTAACCGTTGGCGCTGATAATTTAGCGGGCGGATTTGCGGGCACGGCGATTATCGCTTTTATGTCGACCCTGACGGACAAGAATTTCACCGCCACGCAATATGCGTTGTTCAGCTCCCTTGTCGCCTTTAGCGGAAAATTCTTCGCGGGTTTTTCTGGCGTGCTTGCAGATAAAATTGATTATCAAAACTTCTTTACAGTGACGGCCTTCTTTGGCCTCCCAGCTTTAATCTGCGTGATTATTGCGTGGAAAATTGGGTTTGTCGCAGAGGGCAAAGTTGAAGAGGCGAAAGAGACGCAAAGCCAGAGCTAGACTTCGGTGCAGGCTATGCCTATCTGTGCGTCATGACACCTCGCTATTCCGAAACAGCAGTTCTGGCCGCATTTACTAAAATTTCTGATCCATTATCTGGGCGGGATATTGTGTCGGCGGGGCGACTGGGCGACGTGCAATTCGCGGACGGCCTCGCGCGGGCGATACTTTTGATTGATCCAAATCAGCCTGCAAAGTTTGAACTCGCCCGCCTAGCGATGGAAACGGCCTTGCTCGACTTTGATGACGTGACCAAAGCCAGCGTGTTAATGACCGCGCACAAAGCCGCGCC
>CAKZTE010000088.1 GCA_937923115.1 uncultured Caulobacterales bacterium
TTTGGCGTCAAAGAGCTTATCGACGCGCTCGCCGAACTTGTGCCAGGCCCGCAGGTGGAAGCGGCGAAAAAGAACGGCCAAGAGGTCGACATTGCGCCGACCGATAGCGAAGTCACAGGCTTTATCTTTAAGGTGCAGGCAAATATGGACCTTAACCACCGCGACCGCGTCGGTTTCCTTCGCCTCTGTTCGGGCGAGTTTAAGCGCGGCATGCGCCTGAAGACGGCGGACGGGAAAGCCATATCGGTGCACAACCCGATGATGTTCTTTGCCCAAGACCGTGAGCTCGCTGATAACGCTTTCGCGGGTGATGTTATTGGAATCCCGAACCACGGCAGCTTACGCGTTGGGGATAGTCTTTCGACATCTGGCAAAATCCGTTTCGCGGGTATTCCGAACTTTGCGCCTGAAATCCTGCGCCGCGCGCGCACGGTTGATCCGCTTAAAGCCAAGCATTTGCGCAAAGCGCTTGAAAGTCTCGCGGAGGAGGGGGTGACGCAATTGTTCCGCCCTGCCTTTGGCGCGGATATGATTGTGGGGGCCGTGGGGCAGCTTCAAATTGAGGTTATGGCCGACCGTATGAAAAATGAATATGGTCTTGATGTCCTATTTGAAATGCCGCCCTACCAGATTGCCCGCTGGATTGCGGCGGATGATTCAGAATTGATTGAGGACTTTATTGCCAAGAACCGCAATAATACAGGCACAGACTTGGACGGGGCGCCAGTTTACTTGGCTAAATCTGGTTGGGACATTTCTTATGCGCAAGAAAAAAATCCAAAATTACGCTTCCTTTCAACTAAAGAGCGAATTTAACACCTTGATTTGGGTTAAAATCCATTAATTTCAGAGAGTTGGACCGTTTCAATTTGAGAAATTGATGGTTGAACTGCATAAAAAAGCGTTTTTTTGAATTATTTTCACTTTTTATTACGGCGCTTGTTCTTGGTCTATACAATCATAGACTTAAACGAATACTTATTTTGAGTAAGTAAAAATATTAATATAACCACTTTTTAATCATGTATAAGTGCGTAAGTAATATATATTTACTTGTTTTAACACAGATAAAACTTGATTAACCTTTACGATCTTTAACCTTATATTTATCTGCACAGCACAGATTGGCTTTAATGAGAACAGACAGACACAAGTTTGCGGTCTCAAGCCAAAGGATAATCCGGCGGTGTTAGGTGAAAATAAGGAGGCAATCATGGCCTTTACAGATACTGAAGTAACAGAAGCAAAAGACGCCATCCATGCAGGGGCTCAGCCAGAAGATCTATTCCGTCTTGGATTGATCTATTCGACTGATCTTGAAGATCGCGGACCAGATTTCGTTGAAGCCCATAAGTGGTTCAACCTTGCGGCAATGATGGGCAGCCTGCCCGCTAAAGCTTACCGCGACGAAATCAAATTCGAGATGAGCGATGAAGATGTCACGCTTGCTCAGCGCGCCGCTCGTGGTTGGCTTGCTGAAAATCGCGAGCTTCTAAAACCGGCTAAAGCCGCAGCCTAAAGCACATTACGCCGTAACTGGCGTATTTTGCAAAAAAATGGCTGGGCGTCATCTTAGGTGACGCTGCTGAGGCTGCCAATTGCGTCCTAACGCGCAGTCATGGTTAGATATTGTGGCGCGCGGCCGCGCTGGCAAACACTCTCAAACATTGCGCAGCATTAAACGCAAAAAGTACGCACAAGCGTGCGAACTTCGAAGCTTTAAATTTTGGGACGCCGTAGAAGTCTTTATGGGCTGATTACCGTTGTGCCGCCGTTTTGCGCGCCGAATTGATAACTCAGATTAAAGTCAACTGGCAGGGCGGAACGGAAATTGCCCATCCATGCACCGATTTCGGCAAGAGAATTGCGCGGCACGAAGATAATATCGCCGCGGCGCAGCTGCATATTGTCGTTATATTCGCGAATATTACGCATTCCATTTTTTAAATTCACAACCCGCATCATCATGCCGCCATTTGGAGCGCGTCTTAATACGGCGACACTGCCCGTTTTGGCTGTTGGGCGAAGACCGCCTGCTAAAAGGACGGCCTCGGTAACTCCGACAGGTCCGGGCATGGCATATGTGCCCTGCGCGCCAACTTCGCCGCCAATGAAAATCTGCTGCGGGCTATAGGCTCTTGGGTTCACGCTGACCTTTGGATCGCGTAAGAGGGTTGCCATTTGCGCGCTTATGGCGGCTTCGACATGCCGAAAGGTCCGGCCTGCGGCCATAATTGGCTCTACATTTGGCATAACGATGCGGCCATCCGGACCGACTGTGAGCGTACGCGATAATTCCGGCGCACTGGGCACAACAATATCGAGTTGATCGCCAGGGTATAGCGTGTACTGCGCTTCATATTCAACCCACTGCTGAAACTGCTGACCATAAGGCGCAGGCGGGGGTGGTATTTGATAGGCCAGTTGCTTGCGGCCTTTCACGCGGTCGCTCCAGTTTTTATAGGCTGGGTTATTAGGACGCGGCACAAGCTTGCCTAAATCCAACCTTGGGCGGCGATTCTGCTGATGAAAATACCCAGGGTGATTCGCTGGAATACCGCGATATTGGCCCATATGAGGTCCTTGCGGTACAGGCAAAACGTTAATCTGTCGTCCCATCGTCTGCATATGGGGTTGTTGATAGGGCGCCAAGTGATTCGTTTGATTCGGTCCATAACGTCCGCCAGCATGACTCGTGCCCGCCAGAAGTAGGCTCGAAAGGCCTGAAATCGCTAGGATTCCTGTAATTTTGCGTAATTTTGTCATTATTTGAGCCTTCTGGCAGTTTGTGCCGCTCTAATTTCGTTTTTTCACATAGTTAACAAGAATGGATAACGAAAAATTAAAATTTAGGACCTTAAGTGCGTTAACTATGTTTCTTAAAGGGTTGCCCTATGGCCTTTCTTGGTCTTTCAAATTCGAATTCAAATACACACGAAGTCAAACCCGCGAAAGTGGGTAAGATCTCGCGCGGCCCAAAAATGTCACGCAAGGAAAGAAAAGCGGCCGCGCAAGCCGCCGCCACAGCCAGCGCTATGAGCGCAGCGACAACTGACGATTACTATAAAGAACCGACATATACGTCAGCACGTGAGTATGGTCAGCCTGAGCCGAGGATGGGTGATTTGACGGTTGGCGATTACGCAAACGGTATGCCCCGCATTCGTTTAGGTGAGTTCTTCAATTCATTTTCTCGTCAACTTAAATGGCTTGTGCCTTTATTCGTACTCGGCACGATAGGCGCGTGGTTTCTAACCAAGGACTTTAAACGCACCTATAGCGGCGAAGGCCGCATCCTAGTTCAGCTAGGCGATGAATATGTCTTTGAGTCGGTAACCTCCGGCCAGCCCCAAGGGCTTCAGCTGACCCCTGACCACATTGTCTTGAATGAAACAGGCATTATGAAGAATGCTGACATTATTGAACAAGTGGTTGGAGAAATGGTGTCTCAGCCTGATATCGGCGAGAAACGATTTGCCGAACAAGCCTTTAAGAAGATTAATAGCGCCTCTGGCGCAGCGCGGGTCAATGCGCAGGTTGAACTCTATAACGCGATTGAAAATAACTTTGCTGTGATGCCAAAGCCTAAATCATCAATTGTTGACCTCAGCTTTAAGCACGAAGATCCAGAGGTCGCGGTAAGAACACTAAATATGTTCATCGAAAAATACCTTGAGGCCCGTAAAGCGCTCTTCGTAGAGGGGTCTTCTGATGACATCGCCGAACGCCGCCGCGCAACCGCGAGGCAGCTTGACGCAAATGAGGCCAAAATTGCAAGTTTCCTACGTAAAAACGGTGTTTCTGATTTTGATAGCGAACGAAACGGCGTTACAAAACGCACAGAAGAACTTCGCACGCAGCTTAATACACTGCGCAGCGACATGACTGAAACAGAACGCGGACTTGCCACTGTTGAACAGCAATTGCGCAGCATGCCAGAACAAATTGATCTCTATGTTGATGACCGCGCGTCGCAACGTATTGCGCAGGCTGAACTAGAACTGAAACAGCTGTTAGCAAAATATGTACCGGGAAGTCCGCCTGTTCGCCAAAAACAAGTCGAGCTAAACGAGCTTAAATCCTTGATTGCGTCAAATGCTGGCCGCGCCGCCGGTGGCCGCCGCGTTGGACCCAACCCTGTTTATCAGTCAACGCTGCAAAACCGCAATGGATTGCAATCGCGGGCCGATAGCTTGCGCGAGAAGGAAGTGGTCCTGCAACGCCAATTGGATGCGGCCGATGCTAAAGTTCGCCGTTTGCAAGATATCAGCCCAACTTATGCAAGCCTTTTGCGTGACCGCGAAACGCTGAATCAACGCCTGAGAGCCTACACGTCCAAAGAGCAAGAAGCGCTCGTGAACCAAGAACAAGCGGAAAGCAGCAGCGAGAACGTTCGCGTTATCTCTTATGCAACGCGTCCCCGTAAGGGCCGCAATATGCGCTTGGTCATGTTTGCGCTTGCGACTGTTGGATGGGGCTTCACCTTATTCGTGTTGGCCATGATGAAAGTATTCCTTGATCCTAAACTCTATGCTAGCCCGCAGGCCGCTACAATGACGGCGCGCGTGCAAGGCGGACGTAGAATGGCGGACTATGGCCGGCGTGCGCCAGAACCCGCATATAGTATTCCTGAAAGCGTGCCTGTTCCTGCCACGGCCTTTGCGGCAACCCCTTATGATGCAGGTCATTATGACGCCAATCAGCAAGGCTACGCATCAGCCACAAACGCGAACCCCTATGCGGCTCAGCCTTATGATGCCGGTCAAAACTATGAAACGGCATATAATGATCCCTATGCACAGCAGACGACATCTCAGGTTCAGCCGGCTTATGGCAATGCAGCAGAAGATATTTATGCAAATCCTTATGCGCAGAATCCTGCGCCCGCTGCGGGCTATGCGCAGACCGATGTAGATGTGCTGGGAACGGTTCCAACTGAGCGCGGCTAGGTTGTTATCAGCTTAATCTCTACTTAGTGAAAAATGGACGTAGGTTTAAAATCATTCTAGGGTAACCTTGCAAAAGGATTCGACCTCGTATGATTGACGCGCAACACCCCCTACGGTCTGTATTGGCCACACTCTGCGCGCCAGTGCGCGGAGACGGGCGCGCGCCCGTTATTGCCCTCACAGCAAGCGATACGGGTGTTGGCACGAGCTATGTGTCGCGAATGTTGGCGCTTTTGGCGGCGGAGCATTATGCTGGCTATGCTCAGCGGGTGGCGCTTGTTGATTTGGATATTACAAAACAAAGTCAGATGGCATATTTTCGCGGGGCTACCGATGATTACGGCGAGATAGAGGGGCCATTTGATGCCACTTTTGGTCAAGCGCCTTTTTGGCAGGTAAGCCCTGACGGCGTCGATGAACAAGGTCGCCGCAAATCGGCAGGTCTTTACGGCGGGCTTAACTTAATTGGAACGACAGGCTTGGCTGTTACTGAATTCCGCTGGTCTGAGATTAAGCCCGGCCAAACAGTTCATGTGCGCGCTGCGCGCGATTATTGGCACAGATTGCGCGATCACTTTGCGCTCATCATTGTAGACACGCCTGCATTTGACCGCGCGGACACAGCCTTAACAATCATTACCGAAGCCGATAAAACGGTGCTTGTTTGCGCTCCTGATACGGCGCATTTGCCGTCTCAAAAGGCGCTATCAGGCCGTATTCAATCAGCGGAGGGACGGTGTGCTGGGCTTGTCATCAACGAAGGCGCAGCGCGTGCGCAGAGTCAACTTGCTTAAGGCAAGTTCCGGTCTGGCTTAAGAGGCCGCTTTCTGCGCGGTGTCTTTTGCGGTTGTTGCATTGGCGCCGTATAAACGAGGACTAAAACCGTCAAACCAAAGCACTTTGCCGATCGCTTGAGAGAGACGCGCATAGGAGCGAATGTAATCTGCACGACCAAGCACGCGGCGTAGGAGATATTGCGGGCCGTATATAAAGGCTTGAACAACACCAACCCCCATCCATTTCATTACGCCAAACGCGCCGCTGAAACCTTTGTCGGCTTCGTTTTGCGAGGGGCCTTGTCCGAAAGCAAAATTGCGAGTCCAAACATAGGCGGGCGTGCTGCGATGGGTTGGAATATGTTCGACGGCTATCGCTTTTGTGGTCCAGCCAATTTTGGTGCCTTGCGCCAGAATATGCGCGAACATGGCATCGTCTTCTCCGCCAACTTCGTTTAGCGTCGGATCAAATGCGGGAGAGGGAAGACTGCATTGCCCGCGGTCAATTAGGCAGCCACCGGTACCAAAAAGCGCATTGATATGACCATCGGCAAAGTCGCCTGTACGGGAAAAAAGCGGCTGCATATGGGGGTAAAGAGGATTGTCCCCATCGGGCATAACCGCTTCGACAGGGCCAAAGACAATCGCAGAAGACAGCCGTTCTGCTGCATCTGCGAGTTGAAAAGCCCAGTCCGCATTGGCTTCCATGTCATCGTCTAGAAAAATGAGAAAGCGCCCTTTTGCGACCTTAAGCGCGCCGTTACGGGCATTGGACACACCCGGTTCAGGGACGTGAATATAGATAAGATCAACCTTCGCGTTACGGCCCATTATTGCGTGAACGGCGTCATATGCGCTGCCCAATGGGTCATTATCGGCGACAATGATCTCAAAACTGTAACGCCCTGTGTCTTGCGTTACTGCGCTGCCTAATGCTCGCGTAATGTCCTCTGGCCGTTTATAGGTCGGCACAATAATGGAAATGTCTTTTGTATGTGTCATAAGGAGTTTGCTTTAAGTTTCGTAATGGCGTCAGATACGGTCAGAACTTCTGCACCGCTGGCTTTCACAGCGGCGATAACGGTATCAATCTCGGCGGGCGTGCAACCCCATTCAGAGGGGCTCTCTCTGACATCATGTGTAAACAAGGTGAGCCAAGCATTTTGACCGCTTAGCCCATTGATTTGATGCAAAACCTCTTCGAAGCACTTCCCTGTAAAGAGCGGTGTTGACTGGATTTGGTTGAGGTCCACCCTACCTATCATAGGGCCGGATATAATACCGCGCAGTCCGTCATACTCTTTGGAGAGATGTTTCTTCACCTCAGCGGATGTCTGTCCATAGGGGTAAGCAAATGTCCTGCAGCGCGGAATTTTCAGGCTCCTGATTATGTCGCGATTTTTTAAGACGTCCTCAATCGCGCAGTCCAGCGGCATCTCTGTGAGGTCCATATGAGAGTAGCTATGTCCGCCAATTTCATGGCCAGAGTTATGGGCGTCAGTCACGTCCAACTCATCCATATGCAGACCTAAATGGTTAGTGATACCAAGTAATTTGGAGGCGATATAGACTGTGCTTTTCCACCCCTCTTTATCAAGTTTGTGCAGTCCGTTCTTCACCGCAGATTTTGGACAATCGTCGAAACTGAAACTCACGATGGGGCGGTCAATTTTAAAATTCAATAACCGCTGTTGCCGATAGGGAACGAGCCGTCGCAGGACACGTTTCCTCAGCGATTTTGAGGGTGTGTAAATCTCATCAGGGTTCATCCCTTGACCTCAGCGTACCAACTGGCGCGCCATATTTTAAGCGCCAAAACACGGAGGCGGATAGGGAGCGCATGAAATTTAACGATGAGACGCATCAACGGGCGTAGGCTTGCGTGAAGCGGTATTTTACGTAGCTTTTGAGTCAGGCGGTAAAGCGTCAATGTTTGCGCCAGCTCGGGGTGTAAAGAGGTGAATCGGTGATAGTTCTGGGCGCTTTCCTTGAAGCGCTTAAGAAGCGTGTCATCAGACTCAAGACCTAAGTGCAAAGCCGTGTTGTCGGCATGTATGAGGGCGTAGCGCGACGCAACGCGCGCGGCCCATTCGCTGTCTTCCCAGCCCCAGCCAACAAACCCACTATCAAATGGTTCTGATAACAAGATAGACTTTCTGACGCATAAGTTCGATGTCGCTACATATTGCGGACCTGCGGCTTGGCGTTCAGAAAGCTCGAGGCAATCTGACACTTCGGAGAGGGCGCGGTGTAGTTCCTCGGCGCGCGTGACGTTTTGCGGAACCGTAAAGCCGCCAAAAATTATATCCGCTGCGTCCGCTTCGATGAGCGCGAGGTAATTTGACAAAAATGTCTCTGAGCCCGGGCGCATATCGGCATCAAGGAACAAAACCCAAGAGCCGCGCGCTTTTTCTTGAAGCGTGTTCCTCGCTGTGGCGCGGCCTTTATTTTGCTCTGCGATTAACAGTGTCACGGGCGTCACGGCCTCTTTGACTTGTGCGGCAAGAGCCGCGCAAATAACAGGATCTGCTGTGCCGTCATCATAAATCAAAATTTCTACCCCGCGCAGTCTAGCGGCTTGCTCGAGAAGTTCCGCTAAGAGTTTTGACGGGTTATCACGATAAAACGGTATCAACACAGACAAGGTTGGCATTTTTCGGCTGCTTGATTTTATGGTTGTTAAGGGGAGCGTACTCATTCTGCGGCCTCTACTAATTGCGGCGTACGGCGCTCGCGAACTTTTTGAATGATATCTTTAATGATCTGGCGACATCCCGCCGCATTAATAGCAAAGGTTACGGCAACATAAATTATACCGCCTAGGGCTGCTTTGATAATCAAAGAAAATATATCGAGCATGCCATCAGGAATGGGGAGGGCACTCACTGCGCCCGCCATTAAAAGACAGGAAAAGCTAACCTCAAAGAAAGCGCGAACGGGCACCGGAAGAGGGTAATAGCGCCGTCCGACAATCATCGCGATGAGTAGGCCAAGTGCGTAGGCTGCGACAGTGGCGTATACTGCCCCCATAAGGCCGTAAAGTGGAATAAGGAATAAGTTCAAGCCGATATTGAGGATAACGGGCGGCACCATGGCCCAAACAAACATGGCGGTTTTACCTGAGAGCATGAAGGCACGATTGGCGTAATAGCTGATAAGGCCGTTTAACACGCCTGCAAACGCAATCAGCGGCATAATTTTTACCGCGCCGTCGCGCACGCCTTCGCCAAGAATAAAACCAACATCGGAGGCCACAAGCGCCATGCCTGTTGCAGCGGGCAAGGCCACATACAAAAGAAGCGCGCCGTAGTTACGCATAATTTCTTTGGATTTTTCAAGACCTTCCTGTTCCAGCGCGGTCACGGCCATTGGCGTTGCTGCCATGCCCAGCCAAACAAACAATATATCCAGTGAGCGGTTAGCAAAATTATAGCTCGCCGAATATTCACCCGCAGAGGCATCGCCCATCATGGCCTTGATGATATACATATCACCGGAAGCCAAAGTGTAAGTCAGTAGGAGCGATATTGAGATTGGCATACCGTATTTAAAATAGGTCTGTGCTTTAGCGCGTTGACGCTCCCCGCCGCGCATTTTCTTGAGCATGAACGGCAAGTCAATTAGCAAGAGTAGTATTGAGGCAATCATGAGGCCTGCAAGGGGGCCAGCTTCGCGCAGCGGTGTCGTCATTATAAGAACGATCCCGATAATGAAACTTAGCATCAGGTGAGATGAGAAGTTGGCGCTGTATCGTATGATACGGTGAGCGGCTTTGTGCGCTTCATTGCCAAGGTTTAAAAAGAACTGAAAACATGTTGAGGTGATTGCGAAAATCAGCACTGTTTTTAGCTGGGGATCGACGGGGGCAACCTTAAGAACAATCATGGCCGAGACCCAGCCGCAAATCGCTGTAACTAAGGCATAACTATAAATCGTTTTCAGGTGAGAATTGACATCATTTTCTCGTTCAGCGCGGGCCTGAAATCGGGCCATGGCGGCTTCCAGCCAGGTGAACAAACCCATATGCACGGCGAGCATAGTGACCAGAGCGATTGCGTAGCGGCCATATTCCGCAGGCTCAAGCAGGCGCGTAAGCACCGCTAAGCCGCCAAAGCTGTAAATTACGCTGGCTAGATTGACAGGTATATAGGCAAGTGCAGAACGGCCTAGCATGAGGCCGCTCTGTTATTGTTTAACGGAAGGGAATGACGCATCATCGAATGGTCTCGCTATCGCCAAGGAGGCAGGGCAGGGTTTTGAGCATGATCATCAAGTCAAAGAAAAAGCTGCTGCGCTCAATATATTCCACATCGAGCTGTACGCGGCGAGCCACGTCGGCTTGGCTGAGAAGGGCGCCGCGAGAGCCGTTAATCTGGGCCCAGCCAGTCATGCCAGGTTTGACGCGGTGACGGTGTGCATATTCTGCGACGAGGTCAATACTGTCTTTGCCTTCGGTACGCATGCCAACAGCGTGTGGACGCGGCCCAACGAGCGACATTTCGCCTTTCAGCACATTGATGAGCTGCGGCAGTTCATCAATGCTTGTTTTGCGTATGAAATTGCCGAGCTTTGTCACGCGGTCATCGCCGACACAGACTTGACGTTCGGCCAGCTTGTCTTCCATTTCGACTTTCATCGAGCGAAACTTATAGACTTCAAAGACGCGGTTATTAAAGCCGTGACGTTCCTGCTTGAACAGGGCAGGGCCCTTGCTGTCGCGCTTTATAAGAAGTGCGATAAGCAGCAGGATTGGCGCGCCAAATGTTAGCGCGATGGATGAGAGAACAATATCTGTCAGGCGTTTGATCGCCGTGTGACGGCCACTTTTTGCTTTCCCCGTAACGTCGCGCAAGGAGACATTGGCAATCTCGCTCAGGCGCTGTTGTACGTGGTTCAAGTTTTCAAATTCATCAACCAAAAAGGCAATGCTATTGGGGACAAGGCGTACTTGCTCAATAAACTTCTTCTTGCGCTCAGCGGCCATGCTGGGCAGCGTAACGACGATACGGTTCACGTAGGGAAGCTGATCCCATTCTAGCATATCTTCAATTTTGCCAATAATAGGCACGCCGTGAATATTGAGCGGCGCGCGCGAAATGCGGTCATCAAAGATGGCGAGAATATTCAGGTCATGGGTTTTCGCGTTCGCTTCAATTAATCTGCGGGCGGACTCTGTTGCGCCGAGCATGACAATGTTTGGTGTTAGGGCGCCGCGCTGATGCAGCGCCTTAATGCGGCTGTAGTAGAGCGAATGTAATAAAAACAGCCCCGCAGTCGCTGCAAGACCGGCCTTGGCAAGGGCATCAGGCATAAATGTATCAGGCCGCGTCATCAGGGCCGTCGTCAGCCACAACCCCAGCGCCGCCGCCGCTGCCGCCGCAACTTTTTTCATGTGCGCGCTATATGTTTCAGCGGGCGCAAAACGGTGGGCTTTAAGCGAGAACAACATGAAAATGAACATAACAGCCCCGAGCAGGCCTGCGGCGATGGGCGCGAGCATACCGCGGTCGTTCTGCCCGACATAGGAATTCCAGACGGTAAACATGATAATGGTGGTTACGGCCACGACGTCAATCGCGCGCAGGCCGAAACGCAGCGCATTACCGTTGGTTTGCTTCTGCGGCACATCAATGTCTGAAATTGTTTTGCGGCGGCCGCGGCGGTCTACCTTTACGGGCTCGGACGGCGCGCCGACGCGGGCTACAAACGCGTCAAGGCGCTCAACGCTGCGCGACTCGACGGCGGCGCGTTTTGGCGCAGCGTTTGTTAGCATCCTGCCGTCTGTCTTTTTGTTGTCGTTTCGCATGACCATTAAATTTCCCACTTATTCTAACTTATCAATTAACTCAATTGCCCTTACATCTCGTAAACGCGAAGTCGATTTTTACTGTGCGAGGGGCGTGCCATAATCAAACAGCGTGTCGCGTCCTGACCCATAGCGCAGGGAGCATGGTTAATTTCTTGTTAATTCGTTCAAAGCGTAAAACAGCCCTTTCAAAACAGGGTTAACAAAGCCCGAAAGGGCGCGGGGGCAATTTTTTTTATGTCCCGAACTTGAACAGATTGCGCGCCGTCAAGAGACGTGCCGTGCGGATTGTTTCGGAATGATGCAATATCAGGGCATTTCGCCCCCGCAGCGGTTTTTGTTTTAGGCCGCGTGTAAAATATGTTATCCTTGTAAAAAAGGAGCGAGGCTATGAAAACACTCAACGTAAACGGAAAGTCTGTCCAGTTCGACGGCGATGAAGATACGCCGCTCCTTTGGGCGCTGCGCGAACAGCTCGGCCTTACGGGGACTAAATATGGCTGCGGTATCTCCGCATGCGGGGCTTGTACGGTTCATGTTGACGGCGAAGCGGTGCGGTCCTGCGTTTACCCTGTCGCCGCGATTGAAAATGAAAAGATCACAACAATTGAAGGCCTCTCCAAGGATGGCACCCATCCTGTGCAGCAAGCTTGGGCTGAACTGGATGTACCGCAATGTGGTTTTTGTCAGCCGGGCATGATGATGGCTGTCGCGGCTATGCTAAAGGATAATCCGACCGCAACAGATGCTGACATTGACGAGACGATTACAAATATTTGCCGCTGCGGGACGTTCGCGCGTGTGCGCAAAGGTATTCATCTCGCTAAGAAGAAATTGTAGGAGGCTCGCCGTGAATAAACTTATCAAAGATTTTATGCCGTCTTCTGCGCCTTTAACGCGCCGTAATTTCATAGTAGGCACAGGAGCTGCAGGTCTTGCGCTTGGCGTTCTTGGGGGCTGCGCCCGCACAAGCGATGACGCCGCTATTGATTACAGCGCTCTGCCGCCTAACCCAGAGGTAAACGCTTGGGTACATATTCATCACGATGACACGGTAACTGTTCGAGTTGCCCGTTCGGAAATGGGGCAGGGCACAGCGACAGGTCTCGCGCAGCTTGTCGCCGAAGACTTAGAGTGTGATTGGGATAACGTTACCTTTGAATTTCCAACACCGGGCGAGAGCCTAAAACGGGACCGTGTATACCGGTCATTTGGAACAGGCGGGAGCCAAGGCTTGCGCGGGTCTGTGCAATATGTACGCGAAGGCGGCGCTGCCGCGCGTCTCATGCTTATAGAGGCCGCTGCCGCCGAGTGGGGCGTGCCTGCGTCGGAATGCACGGTTTCCAAAGGCGTGATAGCACATGCGGCCTCAAAAAATAAAACAAGTTATGGTAAAGTCGCAGAGGCGGCGTCCAAATTGACACCGCCAAGTGAGGTCACATTAAAAGAGCCAAAAGACTGGGACATTATAGGTCAGCCAAAAAAGCGTCTCGATACAGCCAAGAAACTGACGGGCGAGCTTAAATACGGCGCGGATCTGACTTTCCCAGGCATGTTAACAGCCAGCGTAAAGGACTGCCCCATAATCGGCGGGACGCTGAAGTCTCATGACGCCGAGGCCGCCATGGCTATGCCCGGCGTTAAGAAGGTGTTGATTGTGGGCGAAGCCGTTGTGGTGGTTGCGGATACATGGTGGCAAGCCAATAGTGCGCTAGAAGCAATGCCAATAGAATGGGACGGCGGAAAGCTTGCCAATTACGGATCAACTGATGTGGATGCTTTGCTTGATGAAGGTTTGGCCGCCAAAGATAGTTTTACCGGCAATAAAAAGGGCGATGTGGCCAAGGCCTTAAAAGGCGCGGCGGAAACCCTTGAGGCGACTTATAATTACCCCATGCAGAATCACGCGCCGATGGAGCCTATGAATGCAACCGCGCTTTGGACTGCCGATAAATGCGAAGTGTGGTGCCCCACGCAAAATGGAGAGTCGGCACTCTCAGCGGTGGCCGAAGCCTCCGGCCTGCCAATTGAGCAGTGCGACGTTTATAAAACCATTCTAGGCGGCGGCTTTGGCCGGCGAGGTATGAGCGATTATGTAACTCAGGCTGTGAAGGTGGCCAAAGAAATGCCGGGCACGCACATCAAGCTGCAATGGAGCCGCGAAGAAGATATGCTGCATGGATTTGTGCATCCTGTGACGAAGGCAACGATGCGCGGCGGCCTTGATGCAGACGGTAATCTTACAGCGCTTGATATGAAAATTTCTGGACAGTCCATTTTAGCCGCTTTGATGCCAGGTGTCCTAGAAGGTAGCGGCGGAATGGACCCCGTTGTCTTCCAAGGGCTCCTGCCCTCTGGCGGAGACAAGCGCGTCGAAGATCAAACTATGAAGTACAGCTTCCCGAATGTGCATGTGCATCATGCGATGCGAAACCCGCCCATACGCCCCGGATTCTGGCGCGGCGTGAACCTTAATCAAAACGCGCTTTACATGGAATGTTTCCTCGACGAAATGGCCCATGCCGCGGGCCGTGACCAACTCGAGTTTCGCCTCAGCCTACTTAAGGAAGAGCCAAAAATGGCAGCTGTGCTTGAAGCCGCCGCTGAAAAAGGCGGCTGGGGCCGTAATGATGGCAAGGCGCGTGGCCTCGCCAATATTTACGGTTTTGGGAGCTATGTTGCGGCCTGCGCCGAGGTCAGCGTGGACGAAAATGGCAAACTGAAAATGCATAAAATTACAGCAGCCACAGATTGTGGTCATGCTGCGAATCCGCAACAAATCGAAGCGCAAGTTGAAGGCTCTTTCGTCTATGGTCTTTCGGCCATGCTTTACGGTGAGATGACCTATAAGGACGGTCAACCAGAGCAGACTAATTTTGACACGTTTAATTCTATGCGGATTGCAGAAATGCCCGAAGTTGAAACCATCATCATGCCATCAGGCGGGTTTTGGGGCGGCGTGGGCGAGCCAACGATCGCGGTCGCGGCCCCTGCCGTTATGAACGCGATTTTTGCAGCAACAGGAAAGCGCGTTAGGCAATTGCCACTGAAAGATCAGAACCTTAGCGTCTAAGCGCTTAGCTTAATTGCCGCGCTTGAGATAATCGGATGCGCTAGAGCGTTTCCCAGTGGCGGCTCGCTCATCACGTGATTGTTTGAGGCGGTCTAGCGGGCTAATGGCTTCAGGGGTGCGGGCTGCCGTCGCAGCTTTTGCGGATTCTGCTTGTGCAGCCTCAGCCTGTGCTTGTGCATCAGATTGAGCATCGCCTTGGGCCATCGCATTAGCTTTAGCATCAGCCGCATTTTGACCATCGGCCTGAGCTTGACCTGCTGCTTGCGCTTGAGTCTGAGCCTGCATTTGCGCGGCTGTCGGTGCGTTACCCTGATCTTGCCCGTTTTGAGCTTGTCCATTCTGACCCTGAGGCTGCCCTTGCATGGTTTGGTTTTGTGGTGCTTGCGATCTTGGCGCGCTGCCGCTGCCTTTGAGCTGCGCCAATATATCAGACACGGAGGCGGAAGATCCGCCGCGCATCACCGACGGCGTTGACGCGCCGCTACCTCCAAATTCGCCGACTTGAGTCGGAATTTGAGGGGAGCTCCCTGCTTGTCCGGGCTGAGCATTTGGATCGCCGCTTGGGTCACTAGCTTGCGGCTGACCCGTGGGGGGCTGTCCGCCTGCGCCGCCCATATCCTTCATCATTTCTGACCAGGCCGCTTTCTCATCAGACGCAAGGTCTGGGTCCGTTTTCGCCTCAGCGGAGGGTTCAAAGCTTGTATCAACAGGTTCGCCAATGCCGGCCTCTGCGAGGCGCTCTGCGCGTTCTTTCATAAGAAAACGGCGCGACTCTTCCGGTAGCATATCGACAGGCGACAGTGTGCGCTGCGTGCCTTGGCCCCAGCCGTTTACATTCTTAAATCCGTCTAGCGGGTCATCCGTGGATGATTTCTTTTTAGACTTTCTCCAATCCTCTTCAGATTGATCAGTCTGCGTTGTATTGGGCGAACTTTGCGCAAAAGCTGGGCTCGCTGTCAGGGCCGCGAAACCGCTCGAAAGTAAAAGACTAAGTAAAACATGTTTCATCATGCGGTGGCCTTAGCAGATTTAAGATGAGCGCGCCATGAATGGCGTCTTCAGTTTAATTTCCAACTTTGCGAACAACACGAAACCCTGTGAAGTCATTGCTATCACCGCGCCTTTGCATCAGGCGGGCTGCGTAACGTAAATCAGCAGGGCCTGAGAACCAAGACCCGCCGCGCACGACGCGCTGATTACAGGAACCGCGCGAGTCTGCACTGCCGTCAGTTGGCGCGTCGCGTAAATTCAGCGTATTACAGTCTTGCGTCCACTCGGCGACATTGCCTATCGCATCTTTCACGCCAAATTTGTTCGCGCCTAGACGGCCGACAGGCATAGTGCGGTCTGCGACGGGGTCAGAGCAGGCCGCATTGGCCCACTTTAGCCCGCTCTCCGAGCCCGCGCCATTAGCAAAAGCACAAATTGCGGCAGATGAACCGCCGAGAAGTGCATTGCTATCGCCGCCGCGTGCCGCATATTCCCACTGCGCTTCGGTCGGCAGGCTATAGCTGTGACCCGATTTGGACGATAGCCATGCGGTATATTTCTGCGCGTCATCCCACGAGACATTAATCACAGGACGACTGCCCCTCCCCCAGCCGTTATCGCTGGGACGATTAGTGCATCCGCCCGCTGCAATGCAGGCGTCATACTCGGCAAATGTGACCTCGGTAACGCTAATGGCGAACATATTGGCAAAGGTCACAGGGCGTTTAGGTTTTTCATTCGGCCTCGCGTCCGTTTCGTTATCTCCAGCGCCCAGAGAGGCCGTTCCAGACGGCAGGCTGACCATATCGGGACAACCGGCACAATCGCGGAATGTACGGCCGGGTGAGGGACGCAAGGCCTCCATAGCAGCAATGGCCTGTGCAGTATAACTGCCCTGCGGGTAGCTGGTGAGGTAGGTTTGATAGGCAGAAGCTGTATTGGCCGATTTTGCGGCGTTCCAGGCCGCGCTTTCGGCAGCGCTGGCTTGCATACGGTCAATACGGGCTTGTGCTTCGGGGGCATTAGGGCCGCCAGAATGCTGCGTCAGATAAGTCTGATAGCTTTGTACAGTATTGGCCTGTGCGGCGGTTTGCCAATCGCGGGCTTCCCGCGCGGCGCGCTCCGCTGCATCTTTGCGGATAGCCTCCGCTGCAGCTTTCATTTCGTTTATACGCTCTTGAGCTTTGGAGGCATGTAGTCCCTCGGGCCACGCCGCCAGGTAATCCTCATAACCCGCAATCGTGTTGCGGCCCTCGGCTGTCGCCCAAGCGCGGTTATCATAGGCGTCAATTTCTGCCTGCGCGTCATCAGCATGTTTGCCGTCAGGGAAGGCGTCCAAATATTCGCGGTAACCTTCGAGCGTGTCTTTTTCGAGCGCAGTTATCCAAGCCGCGTCATCCGCGCCGACCTTGGGTTTGGCGTCTTGTGTGATCTGCGGTTTTGGCGGCGTAAACGGCACGTCACGCGGCACGACGACTTTAGAGGCGAGCCAAATAGCGCCCGCAATCACAAGTCCAAGCAGAACAATGCCGACAAGCCAGCGGCCAAGCGGCGCACGTTCATCACGCACGGTAAACTCTGCACGTTCATGCGGGGCTTTCCAGCCTTCGCCCTCATCTCCTTTGTTCAAATCAATGCTCATGTTTCGTTACCATTCAGGCGGAGGATAAGATGGTCGAGGCAATATTGTCCGGCCTCATTAAGCGCGCGTTCTTCTTTGGCTTGCACAAGTGATTGCAGCAAAACCAGAACGGCACTCATGACTAAGGCAACCAACGTCGTTGTAAACGCGACGCCCAGACGTGATGTGACCTGATAGAGGAAATCCTCAGCTTCGGCATTCGCCGGCACGCCTGCATATTGCAGCGCGAACATAATCCCCATCACAGTGCCGATAAACCCGAGGGATGGTATAAGCCACGTAAGATAGCGCAGCATGGAATAACGCAAATCAATCTCGTGCATGTAAAGCTCAAGCGAGGAGTTGAGAACCGATATGGCTTGATCCTCTTTGCGGGAGATTGTGAATTGGTCGATGGTGCGGGTAATCATGCGCGGCAGGAAAGCGGCGCGGCCAAATTTGCGCTGAGTAATGCCTTCTTTGACGCGGAATAATATCTCATCGGATAGCGGCTCGCCTTTGGTTGGTAGGTAACCGCGGCGCAATTGGCTTTCCTCATCAGAGGCCGCAGACCAGCGCAGAAACAGTTCGCCAAAGCCAACGAATAGCGACACCCACATGATATTTTGAACTGTGAACGGCCAAAAGCTAGCATCCGCATCAAGCAATATCTCTTGCAGCGTTTCAGACGCGGTAAAGCGAATAATACCAATGACCACAATCGCGGCGGTTATCGCCACAAGGTAAACAAACAGGCGGCGTATCAGGCGTGAGTTCTTGTTCATAGTCTTTCCTTAGTCGCTTTCGCTGTAATCGCAAATAGCGCCCTAATCACAAATGCCAGTACGGGCAGAGGCGAGGGCCATAAATTGTCCGCGATTGGCGCGGGAGATACTTTCCATGAACTCAACGGTGCCGTCATAGTCAAAATAGTTGCCGACAACGACGGTATGTATTTCTTTACGTCCCCCGTTAAGCCGCGTGATTTCTCCTGCAAGGCGGCTCGGAGACAGGCCATTGTTTGCGCGCGGATTAGGTAGGCCGTCACTAACGAGGAATATAGCCTCTCCGGGGCCGTTGAGCATTTTTGTGAAGGCGTCGAGCATGGACGCCGAACCGCCAAAACTGCGGGTCAGGCCTCCGGCAAAATCTATGGCGCGCTGTTGGCTACTCGGCGTGATGCGCTCAAGCTGCCCCCCGCTTGGCCAAACGGCGGTGCGCGGCCCGCTATCTGTTTGTTGAAAACCCATAATCTGAAGCGCATGATTGTCCTGTAAGGACTGGATAATACGGGACGTCGCGCGCTTCACCGACTCTTCATGTCCGCCAAGGCAGCGGTTCATATCCAGCGCAATGACAATATCATCTTTGGCTGTTTTCATGCCCAGAAAACGAAAGGATACAGTGGCTTTTTCGGGTGTTGGAGCAGGGCGAGGGTCGACGGGCGCAGGCTCAGGCACGGGCACGGCTTTGGGTATGGCGGCGGCTTGTTTCTCGCGCAAGGCCGCTTCGGCGGCGCGCAGATCCTCCAGCAGCTTTGTCTCCTCTGACTTAATGTCTGACACATTCTGAGCCATAGCGGAGCGCTTTGCGTCGAGGGCTTTTTTCTTCTCCACCGTTTCAATTTGACTGTCCTCTGCGGCGCGGAGCAAATCTGAAATGGCATTTTCAGGCGTGTTTTCGCGTATCTCGTTTTGATAATAGGGCAGCAAAATAATCGCAAGCAGCGCAAAGGCGCCCATGGCCGCCGCAAACAGATCAATCGCTGACATGGAGAACACTTCAATTTCGCGGGCGGCACGGCGTTTCATTAGCGCGCCCTCCCAACAAAATCACCACGGTTACGATTGGCGAGTTCTTGCAAGAATAGTGTCAGGTTTTTGTCGGCAGTATAGTCGCCGATGGCAACCGTATGTATTTCGGCTTTGCCTCGGTTGCGGTTGGTCACATTGCCAATGATCTCTCCCGGGGAACCGTCATCAGGCGCACCGTCGGAGATAAGGATAACAGCCTCGGGGCGCATATTTAGCGCGCGCACCATTGCGTTTTGTGTTGGCGTGCCGCCGCCAAAGCGCCGCGACATACCACTGACAAAATTGCGGGCTTGGGATATTGTTGACGGCGTTGCGGGCGTGAACGCGCCTCCGCTTGGGAAGCTGTCATAAGTCGGTCCGCCGCGATAGCCCACAATCGCAAAGCGGTTATCGGGTTTCATGACATCTAATATTTCATTCAGCGCGCGGGACACATTGGCGGTATGGGCTTTCATAGAGCCGGACATATCGACAACAATCACGACTTCCTTACGGTTCGTTGCAAGACCGAGAATTGAAAACTCTACGCCCTGATTGGTGCTGCGCGGAGGAATGACAGGCGCAGGTTCAGGTACGGGCTTAGGGTCGGGGCGGGGGACAGGCGGCGGATCAGGAATTTGAATATCGGCGGTCTGTTTTTGCACCTCGCGAATGCGGTCGACGATGGTGGACATGTTGACCTTGATTGTGAGGTACTGCTTGTCGAGCAAACGGATTTCCGACTGTATGGCGCGAATTTGGCTCATTTCTGATTGTGTGGAACTGGCAACGAGGCGACGTTTTCTGACCTGCTCCTCAAGTTCCTCCATGGAGACATCCGTTCCGCCTAATTTGTAATAGGGGAAAAGCACAAGCACGATAAGAATAAAGGCGCCCAGCGCAGCAGCGAAAAGGTCAAGCGCGGAGATGGAGAAGACTGATATATTGCGCCGCCGCGAACGCATTATAAGCGGCCACCCATAATCCGAATAAGCGAAAGAATACGCTCTTCTTTGGCGCGCCGTCTTGCGGCCTCATTCATGGAGTTAGACAGCCCAATAGCGTCGCCCATGACTTCGCGGTCCATTTCTTCATTTATCATGTCGTTGGAGCGTTTAAGGCGGCCGTCAAGATCGGTCATAAACAATTTTTCAATTTCATCAACTTCTGAGACAAAGCTGGAGAACTCAACAGCGTCACGTGTGCGCACGAGCGAGTCTGCATAAGCGTTGACGGAGTATCCAAAGCGGGGGTCTTTGTCTGCGCCGAGCCTATAGAGCGAGTCTGATAATATCTGTCGCAAAAAGAGGGCGTCCTCAGAAATCATCGCGTTGAACTCTGTATTGCTCAGCGCAGGGTCGTAGGCTTTCAGACTGTTGATCTGGCCGTCTAAAACGCTGCTGCATTGGGCCGCGAAATCAATCACAAAAGCCAGATTGGATATTGTAATCTCTGGCGCGGCTTGACGAATAACAGGGTTGGTGGCATCTTCGATGACATCAAGAATATTACTGTCCGCTTCAATCTCTCCTTCGCCGTATTGGGTTAAAGCCATGCGGAAATCGGGCGCGGCGTCACGCGCAATTTCTTGGGTTAGCGCGTAAAACTGATAACGCGCTTCGGGGTTTTCCGTCTGAAATCCAGCGAGTGTATTGATACAAAAATCGGGGTCGGTATTGTATAATTTGGGTTCCGCCGCCGCGATTTCGCCGTAGAGCGAGCCGGCTTCAATAGCTTGCGCCTGCATGGTCGGCGCATCCATAACCTGCGCCTGTCCGTTAACAGACAATGAGCTTAGCGATAAAGCTAGTGCGCCCATCAAGAGCCGCATTTTACGCAAAGCCGACCGGGAACTGTTATGATGCTTACTCATCCTCTTGGCGCAATTCTTGGCGCTATTTTTGGTGCGACGCCGCTGCCGATAACATTCTGCGGCGTCACTACTCTTGGCGCGACGCCTATAACAGGCGTATTCATAACGGGCGCGTTGAAGCGCGGTGATACCGATGTGTTAAACGGCGAGGCCGGCGCGGAGGACGCGCCTCCAACGTCTCGGCCGGCGCGGTAAGTCCTGAATTTGTCTGGCGCACCTGCTTTAGACACGCGCATTGGACCGTTGGCGCTACCGCCAGCAAAAGTCCCCTCAAGTGTAAAGCTGCCACGCGGCTCATGGATAATCATTAGGCCCGGACCATTGGCGACACCGCCATTGGCATAGCCGTAATATTCAATGGCTGTCTCGCCGGCTTGAACAACGCCGACTCCCGTACCGTTTGCGCGGCCGCCATTGCATACGCCCATCCAAGCGCCGGCCTGTCCGCTGGCATCATAAAAGGCGCAGCGCGTTGCGATTGTTTCCAATGAACGCTGTTTGGAATCGTAAAGTGCTTGTAATTTGCTTTGCAAATCTTCGTAGCGAATAGCTGTAATGGTCTCGTTACTATCTATAAGGTCAACAGTCACAGTGGTCTGCTGCTCCAGTGCAGGCACTATGGAGGAGAGATAGTTTCCGCCGACGGATTGAGACTGCTGCTTGAGCGCGAAAACTTGGCTGCCCGCAAAAAATGCGCTTTGAACAAGAGCATTGGTCAGCAAATACTCACCATAGCTACTGCCGCCGCCGTCTTCTTCATCACCGCTAGTGGCGATCATGCCCGCGGCCGCCACCGCCGCAAAAATAGACATGGCCGTTGCCGCGTTTTGCTGCTTTGCAAGTTTTCTGCGGCGGTTCAAAACACTATATTCCGCCAAGATCATATCGCGCATTTGCACGCCCATCTCGCCGTTATGGATACCATCAAAAATCCGAAGTGATTGTACAGAGAGATATTTGCGTTGAGCCTCAAGTAAGCGCTCCGCATAGCGCGCGCGGGCCTGGTAATCGGCGTTGTTAGAACCAACGAAGGTAAGCGCCGCAAGGGAGGGATCAAATTCTGCAATCGCGGCGGCGCGGCTCGCCATAATGGCTTGGTTCACATCAACATCATTGATGATGCCGATAACGCGGTCTGCCATCGCGTCCGAAAACACGCGCTCGAGCGGATCAAC
This sequence comes from uncultured Caulobacterales bacterium, assembly GCA_937923115.1. GTDB lineage: Bacteria > Pseudomonadota > Alphaproteobacteria > Caulobacterales > Maricaulaceae > Fretibacter. The sequence continues at coordinate 22,057 of CAKZTE010000088.1, forward strand.
AGAGGCGTCATTCGCGCGGTTAAGCTGCGAGAGCGCAACATTGTCGAGTTTGATTTTCTCAAGCGGGTAATGCATCACAGCATTAAAGGACGCGTCTCCATTTAGCTTTTGCGTGGGCACGTCCATGCGGGCGTCCCGTCGCAAATATGAGATGAAATCAAGCTCAGCAGGGGCCGTATCAAACTGTCCGCGCTGCATAACTTGTAGGTTGTTTTTCACGCTGTCGCGGCCCGCGCCTGCGGCTGTTTCGAGCAGGTCTTCGCTTGCAAGTAAAACACCCTGCGTCGCGGCGGCGGCACGGTGGTCCGTGCGAATCGTAATCAGCGGCGTAACGAGGTCGCCAAATGTAAGTGGTTCGCTCCCCATCATCTTTTTCGGATCAGGGAACGAATATGTTGCAAAATCGATACTCACGACATTCGGAATAGACTCGGCCTGCGTAATTGGTTCCGAGGTCAGGCGCCCATTGGCATCAAGTTTCACCGCATGAGGCGATAAGAGAACGCCGTGCTCAGGCAGGCGCGCCGCAAGTTCTTTATAAAGGGAAAGCGCAAAATAATTTGATTTAACAATAACACTGTCTGCGATGCCTCGCTGCATAGATTGGTCTGCAGAGCTTGAAACAGAGCCGCCTATAGGGGCATTTTTAAAGGCTGCATAATAGGCTTTCTTTGCATCTGTTTCGACAACAGCGGGGTAACGAATAACGGCCATAACGCCGCCAGCGGGTTTTTGTGCTGTAAAGGCTTCAGGGGCTGCGCTTCCTACCATCGCAGATTGGCGCTGTCCTGTTGCCGTAGAGGCGCAGGCTGTAAGCATCATAACGCCGCTCAATAGCGCCGCGCTTAGCATAGGGGGGCGGCGATTTGGCGTGTTCAATTTTAGCGCTATTGTCATAAAATGCCTTTCGTCCCGACAATCTGGCTTAATAGATAGAAAATGCAAGATTAACCTTTGCTGAAGAGCAGTTGGAGAGTTTTAAAGAAAATTAGGCAGCAATACGCTTCAGGGGCCTAATTATCCCAGCCCGATTGCGTCAGAATCTGCGAAATCACGTCTGGATTCTCTTGAAAATGGATTTTCATGGCCGTGATCTCGTCCTGAGCTTTGGCTGTTTGACCTAAGGCCTTTCGTGAGCGCAAAAGCCTCGTCCAGCCTTCAATATCATCAGGATTATCAGTGAGCCTTTCAGAAAGCCCGTCGACCATGCCTTGAATCATGGCCGCGCGGTCCTCTGTACTCATCTGTGCAGCCGCCTCCATGTCTGCGCGGCTAGGACCGGGCGGCGGGGCGGCGGGGTTGTTTTGCGCCTCGGCATAGGTGCGCGCGCTTTCGAGTTCTGCCGCGATTTCGGGATTGCCGTCAGACAGCGTCAAAGCATTCCCGTAAGCCTCAAAAGCGTCCTCATAGCGGCCAATACTCATCAAGGCCCGTGCATATAGACCCCATTTTCTCACCGTGACCTCGCCCGTTCGTAAATCCCTCTCCATCTCAGCGACAAGAGCGGTGGGGGATAATGCAGGCGGCTGCTCCGCGGCGGCGGAAGCAGAGGTCAGCGCGTCTGGGTCTGTGAGTTTTGGCGACCCTATAAGCGCATAAATGCCAAATGTGCCTGCCATCAAAATAGCAAGCGTGGTCGTTGCCCAAAAAGGTTTAATCTTGGGCGACACGTCGGGGGCCTGAGTTGCACTTTGGATAAGGCGTTTTTCTAGAATGACCTTTTGGGCGTTCAGAGCGCTTTGGTCGCCGTCCCCATTCTTTATTGCTTTTGTTACAAGCCTCAATTCTTCGCGGTAGGCCTGCGTCACATTCTTTTGAGGCACTTCTAATTCATCATCTGGAAGCATCTTAAAATAAAGCGGCGTCGCAATGTAAGCGAACACGGCGGCGCAAAGGCCAAAGGTTAAAAGCCAAATCATGAGCGTTCATCCATCAGGCGTTTAAGGACAGTCTTGTCTTCATCAGATAGTGTTTCAATCGGTATAGCGTCTGATTGTCTTTGGCGCACGCGTGCAAAAAACCAGAGGGCCATGAAGCCAACAAGGAGAGCCGGCAGGAACCACAGCAGGACTGTATTGCGCTGTAGCGGCGGTTTAAGCAGCACATAATCGCCATAGCGCTCGCGCATAAATTCAATGACTTGTGCATCGCTATCGCCTGCAGCAATGCGCTCTCTGACAATGACGCGCATATCCTTTGCAAGCGTGGCTTCTGAGTCCTCTATCGATTGGTTTTGGCAAACGACGCATCGCAAGGCATGACCGACCTCGCGTGCCCGTAATTCAAC
>CAKZTE010000089.1 GCA_937923115.1 uncultured Caulobacterales bacterium
ACCTTCGGAAAAAACGCGCACGACAGAGTTGTTGATGACGCCGTCAATGCCTGCGATATTTGAAATCATATCGTTGTTGAGAACGCCTTTAATCTCCCACCCTTTTTTGAGCGCGTGAGCCGCGACAATTTCACCGCCAAAGAGCCCCTGTTCTTCGCCAGAAAGCCCAGCATAGATAATGCTGCCCGCAAATTCGCGTTTTGAGAGCACGCGCGCCGCCTCAATCACGCCTGCCATGCCAGAGGCATTATCATTCGCGCCGGGGCTGTCGTCTTCACCGTTGAGCGGGTCTGTCACGCGGCTATCAATATCGCCGCTCATCATCACAAAGCGGTTCGGGTCGAGTGTGCCGCGTTGTATCGCGAGAACGCTGACAACCTCGGTTGGCTCAGGGATGCGGCGTTTGCCCTCAATCGTGTCAGAGACGTAAATGACTTCAAGGCAGCCGCCGCAGTCTTTTGAGATTTTCTCAAATTCCTCATATATCCAACGGCGGGCCGCGCCAATGCCGCGCGTGTCCGATTTGGTTTCGGACAGCGTATGGCGCGTGCCAAAATCAACAAGTGTTTGAATGTCGTTTCGAACACGCTCGGCGCTCGGTTCAACTGCAATGTCGTAAATATCGAGAACTTCGGATGGGGGTGCGAGGTCGGGGCCCGTCTTAATTTGATGAGCGTGTGTAGTGCCCGCAAATGCGAGGGCAGTTGTTAAAATAAGTAAGGCTCGCATGGCAGGCTCCTAAGCGGTCACGGCTGCCCTTAATACGGAGGCATAGCCTGTTTTGGTTTCCATCTCGTCGCCGTAACGGCTCGTTTTCATCGCGCGGTGAAGCGCGGGAAAATTATAGCACGGCACATACATATAAGCGTGATGCTCGACGTGATAATTCACATAGTAAGGCGCAAAGAACACGCGTTCAAACCAGTTCGCCTCTGTGGTGCGCGCGTGGGTGAGGGGGTTGTCGTCAAATGTCGTCATGGCGTGCTCGGCGATGTTGCGCAGGCGGATTACTACGAAAAACCACGTCATAAGCGGCAGCGCCCAGAGCACGAAATAAGCCCACCATACGCCCCAATTGGCAAGCATAGCAAACATCATGAAATTGATAATAAGGCTCGGCCAAGGCGAGGTTTTTTCAAACGCATCAGAGCCCTCCATCGTCTTGCCTGAAAATTGCGCGAGACGGATGCGCAGATAGGTCTGCCCTGTAATATCGCGGAAAAACTTGCGGCGCAGGCTGTCTTTCGAGACAGGAAATTTTGAGGACAAATTGAGATCAGGATCTAGCTCGGTTTGGGCGTATCTATGATGGCGCAAATGGTAATGGCGATAGCTGCGCATGTCCCCGCCATATGGTGCGCCAAGGATATATTGCCCGACGAAATCATTGACCTTTCGGTTGTTAAACAAAATTCCGTGGGCGGCTTCGTGCACTAAAATCGAGAGCCCATGTTGGCGGGAGCCTATAATTAAAATCGCGAGTGGGATGGTGATAAAATTCGGCCAAATTACGGCGATGGCTCCCGCGCCAATGATGACAGCCCAAACGTGAAACACCATCCACGCGCCCATGAGGTCAGATCGCTGTGAAAGCTCTTTCACCAATGCCTTATCGACATAAGATATTTTTGGTGTCGCTGTGCCCATCTCTCAAGGATGCTAGCAATTTGATGGGCTGTCAATCTTTAGGGCATAATTCAAATGACATTCTCTCAAAGGTTTTCTATGACTAGGGAGCGTATCTAATCACGGAGCTTAGCTAATGCCGCATCGTAAAATTGCCCTTATAAGAGGCTATAAATCTTTCCGCGCAGGCGATTATACAGAGCAGAAGAAGCTTTATGAAAAGCTAGGCAAGCACGGTCAGCATCCAAAGATTATGCTGATTGCATGCGCCGATAGCCGTGTTGATCCCACAGATATTTTTGACGCCTATCCAGGTGAGATGTTTGTTGTGCGTAATGTCGCCAATATCGTGCCGCCCGTAGACCCGACAGGGGGCTATCACGGCACATCGGCGTCGATTGAATATGCCGTCAAGGAAATTGGGGTCGAGAGTATTGTCGTCATGGGCCATGAGTCCTGCGGCGGCATTCAAGGCTGTCTGCAAGGTTTGGGGGATGACCCTGAGGCGGGTTATGTCAACAAATGGCTCTCACTTATTACGAATGTGCGTGACAAAGTTAAGGCGCGCCAAGTGCCCGACAAAGACCTCCAATTTGAAATGGAGCTTGAGAATGTGCGCCAATCTATCCGCAATCTTGAGACTTTCGATTTCGTGCGCAAAGCGATTGAAGAAGACCGTTTAAAATTGCAGGGGGCTTACTTTTCAATCATTCGCGCGCGTCTCCTTCTCTCAGATGAGGACGGGAATTTTACCGAAGTTACGTCTCTTTAATCAGACGCTTGAGGCGGGTCGAGCGGCCGCTTTGGCGTGCCACTTCCACAAGGCGCTCATGCTCTCATCGGGCTGAGCTTTTACCCATTTTGCAAAATCAATAAGGACCATCGCTGTGATGTCGGCGATGGAATAATGGTCGCCCGCCACAAATTCATTCTGAGACAGTTGCGTATTCAAATCTTCGTAAAAATAGCCAAGGCGGACACGACCGCGTTCGGCAAGCTCTGGCAATTGCTCAATGTTGCGCGGCCCCGTCATGGCGCGGCCTTTCATATGCGGCGAGCTATTGCGCAGGATTTCAGCGACAGCTGCCAGGCCTTCAAACTCGCAGCGCCAATTCCATTCCAGAACCATAGCCTGTTCGAGGGGCGTTAAGCCCATGAGCGGCGGCGTTGGATGCAGCGCTTCAAGATAATGCGCGATAGCGAGATTTTCTGAAATGGCATGACCATCTTCCGTGACAAGGCTCGGCACAGCACAGCGCGGATTAATCTTGCGAAAGCTCTCGCTCATCTGCTCGCCTTTGCGTAGGTCAATCTCGACTGTCTCGACGTTTATCCCTTTTTCAGCGATAAAAATGCGCGCGCGGCGTGGACTTGGCGCAGTTTGGCAGTCATAAAATGTGAGCATAATCTTTCTCCCGTTAAGGCATAGAAACACATGACCGATAGTTCTTCAATCAAATCTATTTTAAAACCGCGTGAAAAAGACATTGGTGATTTCAGCGTTCGCCGTGCTTTGCCATTTAAGCAGCAGCGCAGCATTGGTCCGTGGGTGTTCTTTGATCACTTTGGCCCTGTAGAGTTTAAACCTGGGCAGGGCATGAATGTGCGCCCGCATCCGCATATCAATCTGGCAACGGTCACCTATTTGTTCGAAGGCGAAATCTTTCACCGCGATAGCCTCGGCACGGCAATGGCTATTCACCCTGGCGCGGTTAACCTGATGGTGGCCGGCAGGGGCATTACTCATTCGGAGCGCACGCGCGACGAATTACGCGCGCAAGGTTACCGTTTACACGGACTTCAGCTTTGGATGGCGCTCCCGGAAGCTGATGAAGAAACGGCTCCTGATTTTATTCACGTTGCGGCAGATGATATTCCAGAATTTACAGCTGACGGCGTGACGCTAAAGGTTATGATGGGCAGTGCCTTTGGCGTGACGTCCCCCTTAAAGACGTTTTCGCCGACGCTATATTTTGAAGCGAGTATGAAGGATGGCGCTCAGTTTAGTGTTCCGCAAGCGCAGGAACTTGGCGTATATGTTGTGAAAGGTGAGGCGGTTGTTGACGGCGAGGCCGCCCCGATTAATGCGATGTCAGTATTAAACCCCTCCGCAAAAAAGATTACGGCAAATGGGGAGACTCGATTGGCAGTCATTGGCGGGGCCAATCTCGGACATCGTCATTTAGATTGGAATTTTGTTTCCAGCCGCAAGGACCGAATTGAACAGGCCAAAGCGGATTGGAAAGCCGGCCGCTTTGATAGCGTCCCTGGTGATGCAGAAGATTTTATTCCTCTGCCTAATTAAGCTATGCGGCAGCAAGGTGTTTGCTGCCCGCGCCGCTGCCGATGACACCAAAGGGATCGATATTATTTTCGCGCATGATTGCGTGAGTTTTGTTGTAAAAAACGGGCGGTTCAATACCGAGTCTGGCGCGCGCTTGCTCTAGGTTCTCGCCCATTAAAGATACAATGTCCTCAAGAATGATAGGCTTGGCATTGCGTCCATTTTTCTGCGCGGTGCGGATAGCCTTGAAAACAGGGGACCCTTTGGGCGCTTGTTTTTTGACCTCGCGGCCTGCCATATAAGCAATGAACCGGGAGCCACGGTCTTTGTTTTGTCCATCCGTAAAAGCTAACACGCAAACTTCACCAAAGGCGTCGCGGCTGTAGCCTGTCAGCACATGCAATAAATCATGTGTATCGCGGCGGCGATTTGCATACCATTCAATACCGTCGCCAAAGCCAGCAAACTCGCTATCGTAAGTTTCATACTCGTCAATTAGGCCTTGTGCCGATAGGCCTTGGCTCTTCATGAAGTGCAGATAGGCGCGTCCAACGCTGCCCTCGGGAAGGCTCTCCCAGCGCGAATGATCGTCGAGAATTGGAGCGAGCACTTCGCGCGTTTCGATCAGGGTCTTACCGCGCGGATCTTGGAGAAAGATTTCAAAATTATCCAACAATAGACGTCCATTGAGCGCTTCAATAATATGGAAGACCTGCGTTGTGTCCTCCTTATCTGCAATTAATTTGCGCATATGCCGAAAGGCTTTGAAAGGTTTGATTTTGTAGTCAGGCGTTGGGCGGTCGGGCGAGATATAATCAGAAGCTTGTTTCATAATCTCACTCTAAACTATGCAAAATTATTAGCAAGACGCCCAATTCGTATAGAAATCATGCGTTTTTGTCTGAATTTTGGCTATTCTGGATTTTGGCTACAAGGACCCCTATAAACGAAGAACTCATACAAATTAAAGTGATGGATTATGATTATTAGAACATTATTGGTGGCGTCCGCAGTGTTTCTTTCGGCGGCCTCCGAAGCCAACGCCATCGATATCGCTAATGCAGGCTTTGAGTCCAATATGGACGGCTGGACGGAAGTTGACCCCAACGGTAAAACAGTTTCCCTATCCTCCGAAGCCTATGTGGGGGCATCGTCTATAAAAATTCTGTCAAAAGATGGGAATGTCAATCAATCTGTGCGCCTAAAACCCAGCACGAATTACCACCTCACTGCGTATTTGAAAGGTGGCGGAATCATTGGCATTAAAGCAGACGGCGACATTTTTTATGACGGGGTCACGAAAGCTAAAGGTTGGAAGAAAGTCGACGTCATTTTCAATAGCGGTAACGCGGATATGGGTTTCCTATTCGCGAGCGGGCGCGGGAAGAAAGGTGGACGGTTTGATGCATTCTCGCTCACTGAAGCAGATGGATTGGCACGCGCAAGCAAGAAAGTCATAACGCGCAGCGCAGGGGGTTACGGTCTTTCCCCTGACGTGACGCCCGCCCAAAACTTTGATTTACTTGGCTGGTCGCTTACGACGCCTGCCGACGATAATGGCGATAGCAAGGCTGATACAATCGGCGAGGTGAAACTCGCGGGCGGATATAGCCATCCCCAATATTTCTATACGGGTTCTGACGGCGGCATGGTTTTGACCGCCACCGTCGGCGGTGCTGTGACGTCGAAAAACACAAAAAATGTCCGCTCAGAACTTCGCGAAATGCTGCGGCGTGGAGATAAATCTATTTCTACGCGCGGGAGTTCTGGCAAACCAAATAAAAACAATTGGGTGTTTTCTACTGCGCCCACTGCTTCAAAAAAACTGGCCGGGGCTGTGGATGGCCGCCTGACAGCAACTTTAGCCGTTAATCATGTTACGACCACGGGTAACAAAAACCAAGTGGGCCGCGTTGTGATTGGGCAAATTCACGGCAAGGATGACGAGCCGATAAAAATACAATATCGGAAAATGCCCAACCATGAGCGCGGTATTATCTACGTTAGCCATGAACCTGTCGGCAAAGATGACGTGCATTATGACCTTGTTGGAAAAATGGATGATCGGACCCGCGACCCAATAGACGGCATCGCGCTAAATGATGTGTTTTCTTATGAGATAAAAACAAAGGGGCACATCCTTGAGACGCGTATTTTTCAAGACGGAAAGGTTATCGGCGAAGCCATTATTGATCAGACCGATAGCGGTTATGATGTCGCCCATGAATATAATTACTTCAAAGCCGGTACTTATAATCAGAATAACACGGGCGATCCAGACGACTACGCGCAAACGACATTTTACGCGCTAAAAGCCGAGCATTAGCGACCATTAACATGAAGCGGACACTGTAATCACGAGAGCAATATGACGAGGTTGACAGGACAATGGCTTTGGGGTGCACCTTCACACAATTTGGCCGTCATTTGGGTGATGAGCATCCATTTTGCTGTTTGTTTCATATATAGAACGATTGTTTCTTATAAAGGTTGTTGATATTAAGGCCGCAAACGCTTATGTGCGCTGCGACGGCCTTTATGGTCCCTAATTTAATGGAAATACCATGGCTGCTGACAACCCCAACGCTCCGACAGAAGAGACAGTATTGTCTGTAAAACATTATACAGACCGCTTGTTTCAGTTTGAGATTACGCGGCCCGCGAGTTTTCGTTTCCGCACAGGGGAGTTTGTCATGATTGGCTTACCCAAAACGGAGGAGCAGAAACGTCCGCTCATGAGGGCTTATTCAATTGCCAGCCCATCTTGGGACGACAAACTCGAGTTTTATTCCATTAAGGTCGAGGACGGTCCGCTAACGTCTCGTCTGCAAAAAATTGTAGAAGGCGATACTGTTTTACTTTCCCGTAAACCTGTCGGGACGCTTGTTCTTGACGCGCTTTTGCCAGGAAAACGGCTGTGGATGTTCTCTACCGGAACCGGCATTGCGCCCTTTGCAAGTCTCATCCGCGATCCTGAAACTTATGAGCGCTATGAAGAGGTTATTCTTGTCCACGGCTGCCGAGAAGAAGGGGAACTGACCTATGGTGAAGACCTCGTCAAGGACCTCATTAACGACCCCCTTGTGGGAGAAATGGTCGACGGGAAACTAAAGCATATCACAACGCTTACGCGCGAAGATCACCCGCTGACGGGACGTATAACGACGTTGATTGAAACTGAAAAACTATTTGAAGTCGCTGGAACGCCTATTCTGAACCCGGAGCAAGACCGCGTTATGATTTGCGGATCTATTGATATGATTAATGATACGAAAGCCATTGTTGAAACTTATGGCCTAAATGAGGGGTCTAACTCTCAACCTGCGCAGTTCGTAGTCGAAAAATCATTCGTGGGTTAGAGCCTTAGTAGCGAGAGCGATTAGACGTATCTTGCGCAAAATTACCTAAGGTGAGTAGCGATAGGCGGATACCGAACCCTTCGTTGTCACCGACAACGCCAATATCATTTCTCGCTTTGTTGTAGAATAGCTCAATGCGCGTACACTGATCGTCAAAGATTAGCCCAAGTTCTTGGCGGCGCGCGACATCTGCATCAATATCATAATAAGTCGAGTAGCGCGTGCTCCAATTTTTCGCGAGCTTTAGCGTGATGCCGCCTGAAATCTCTTCTGCGGGCACAGTCAACAGAGCTGAGTCTGTCGCAGATTGATTGTTGATTTTGTAGTAACGCCAATTAGTTTTTATACGCTCACCCGTGTATTGCAGGGAGGTGTCAATTCTACGAAACTCGCTTTCGTCATCATCAAAACGCACGCGCGTATTGACTTTAATCTTATTATTAAGAGAGATTTCCCCTTCGGCAACAATATCAGATTTAGTCCCGTTTAGCCCGGTGTTCAGGCCAAAGCTTTCGTCAATATTGTCGGCATAGCTCTGGCCCAAGAACAAGCTGGCACGAGAGCTATTCCAATCCGCTGAGACGCTTGCTCCTACATCGGTACGAAGACCTTTTTGCCAAAAATCATATCCAAGTGACTTATTCGCTGACCAGAAATTCGTGCGGTCAAAATCAAGACCAAGACTATCTTGGAATAGTTGGGTGGAGGAGGGGCTGCCAAACACTTCGGAAAAACTTGCGAGTTTGCCATCACCAAAGCTCTGCGTGACTTGAACGCGCGGTTCGATGACAATGTCGACATTGCCTTCGCGTTTTATAAATGGGTAGCGCACATCAACACCTGCTTGGCCTAGTGTACGGGAGAACTCATTGATAATGCCCGAGGCGCCCGGCACACCTTCGCGTTCGAGCTCCACATAGTCATAGCGTACTTCTCCAAATGGTTTAACCTCTATGCCGCCCGGCGCAATCCATGTTTTATCGTAGCTGAGCCCCGCTGTGCCGCGCGTATAGTCCTCGCCCTGTTTTCGGGTTAGCATGGTCAAATCGCCGAACAGCTCCACACGCCCCCCGATTAAGGGATCTGTCATAAAATGGTTGAGCTCAATCTTGGGCAGGGCAATTGGCAGCGTGCTATCATCCTCACGGCTGACACTAAAAAGGCTGCTGTCATTGGCATCGCGAATGATTGACGTGCGCAGGCTTTGAAATCCAAATGTACTAATGGAAAGCCGGGTATTGGCATTTTGACCCAGCGCAAAAGCTTGAGAGAGAAGCCGCAGATTATCGGACTGATAAAGCCCTGTGGCCTCTGGACGCTCAAGTAAGTCATAGCGGCGTAAATACAGATCGTCACTGGCTGCTTGAAGGCCAAAGCCTGTGGTTAAGAAATTTGTGAGATTAAACAGGCCATCCGCGTAAACATGGGAACGCAGACGTTTACCTGTTGTGGCTTCGTCTTGATTGATAAACCGCGTCGGGTCATCAAATGGATTACCGTCATTATCAAACGCGCTGCCATAGGTCATGGAGGTATTGATGTTGACTTCGCCAGTATGAAATTTACGGCGAAAATCCACTTCGAGTAGAGGATTAACCTTCGCATAAATATGCGGTGTTAGCGTTGCTTCGGTGTAATTATCAATGGCCCAATAATAAGGGACTTCGATGTTGAAGCCTTTGTCGCCCGCAATGCCAGCAAAGGGGGCTAAAAGTCCTGACGCCCGTTTTGCGCTTGGATCTGGATGGGACAAATAAGGCGTGTAAAACAGCGGCACGCCGGCAAGCTGGAAGACAGCGTTGCGGTACTCAATCGATTTACGGTCGGGGTTTTGCTTGACCTTTCGCGCTTTGATTTGCCAAGTTGGGTTTTTGCCCCTTGATTTGGCATCCTGGCAGGGTTCGCAGGCTGTGTAATAAGCGTTATAAAGTTCAACGCCTTCTTTGCCGTCGCGAACAACAAAGGACGCGCCTAGAATGCCGCCTTCTTCAAATCGAGCCGTGAAGTTTGTAGCCGTGCCAGCTTCAAGCTCTCCCGAAAGTTCAATCTGGTCGGCAAATTGCGTTGCGCCTGTTGGGTCAATCAATATAACGTCACCAGTCGCGATGACTTGCCCCGTAAGGCTATTATAGGTGACGCGGTCCGCGCGAAGCGTTCTGTCTTGATAACGGCCCTCTACATTACCCTGCGCTGTAAGCGTGCTGGCGGACTCATCATTAATCAGGCTATCGGCCTCAAGATAGATAATGTCGGGATCGCGAAAAGGACTATCCGTTTCCAGTTGCAGCGGGCGGTTGGTTCCAGCCGCCGTTGTAGACATAGGTTTTGCAGACGCGGGTTTTTCTGCTCCAGACGTTTGAGCCTGAGCCATATGCGGGAGGCTAAGCGAAACGCAGCTGAAACAGACAATTGACCGAGCGGAGTAAATTAAAACCGAGCGCGCGAGCTGAACAAATAATGGTTCTTCCCGCATGACCTGACCTTCTACCTTGCCTAACACCGATAAAGACTCGGCTTCTGGCCTCTCATAGCCAAGCTAAGCCCTTAGGTCTATGACAGGTCTGCGAATTTATGCCTTATTAACGCTATTTAAGGGGCAGCGTGACAGGCGTCATGGCCAAGGCTGAAAAAATAGGGCTGATATTCACGTTAAAGTTTGGTATAGGTCATTTTAGGGGCCCATATTGGCGCAAAATGGCCCAATTTGGGCGAAATGACTGAGATAAAATGAAAAAACCACACAAAACCAGTGCATCTGAAGATACAACGGGGCTAAGATCTGTTGTTGGCAAGGCGGTCCTTTCTGCGCGAGGGGCGCTCTCAGGAATCGCTATTTTTTCCGCCTTTATCAACATTCTAATGCTAACGGGTCCGCTATATATGCTGCAGGTCTACGACCGCGTGCTGATTTCTGGCTCTGCCGTAACACTGCTGTCCCTCTCAATTTTGATGGTCGCAATGTTTTCCTTCATGGGCTTTCTGGAGTTTTGCCGCGGGCGCGTTTTACTGCGGGTCGCGGACAAATTTGAACGTGACCTCGGCGGAAAAACATTTGATGCGTGGATGACCCACGGACTAGGTGGGCAAGCAGCACAACGCGCGCAGCCGCTCAACGATATCTCGACTTTACGGCAGTTCATATCGGGCAACGCGCCAGGGACATTTTTTGATATTCCTTGGGTTGTTATTTATATTGCCGTGATTTTTCTGCTGCACTGGACGCTCGGCGTTATGGCGATTATCGGCACGATTATCATCTTTCTCTCTGCGCTTTATAACGAGGTTTCCACGCGCAAGCCGCAAATGGAAAGCATGAAATTCAAACGCGCAGAGCAGGCCTTTGCGCAGCAGGCGCACCGCAATACTGACGCGATTTCCGCAATGGGCATGGGCGATAACATGCGCGCCCGCTGGCAACAGCTAAACAGTCAGGGGACAGGCGAGGCCGTCATAGCGGGGGACCGTGCAGGGAGCGCGCAATCCTTCACAAAAGGTTTTCGTATGATTATCCAGTCTGGCATTTTGGGGATGGGCGGTTATCTGGCGATTAAAGGCATTATCACGCCCGGCGCCATGATTGCCGGCTCAATTATTTTGGGCCGTGCCCTCGCGCCTGTTCAAATGGCGATTGGCCAATGGCGCGGGTTTAATGCTGCGCGTGACGCCTTTAATCGCCTCAACGCATTCTACGAAATGACCGAAGAGACTGGCGAAACAATTGGCCTTCCCGAGCCGACGGGTAAAATGGACATAGAACATGTCTTCGCAGGCCCTCCAGGGGCGCAGCGCGCAACGCTCTCCGATTTAAACTTTACCTTAGAAGCAGGGCAGGGACTTGGCGTTATCGGACCATCTGCATCTGGCAAGTCAACGTTAGCGCGTCTGCTGGTAGGGATTTGGCAGCCGCAAAAAGGCCATATCAGATTGGACGGTGCAACCTTTGATCAATGGAATCGAGGCGAGCTTGGGCCGCATATCGGCTATCTCCCGCAAGACGTAGAGCTTTTTGACGGTACAATTGCCGAAAACATTGCCCGGTTTACGGCTAATGCGAGCGACGAATCCGTCTGGGAAGCGGCGCGTATGGCGGGCGTGCATGACATGGTCTTGCGCCTTGAAGACGGCTACCAAACTCGCATCGGCGAGGGCGGTGCAGTTCTCTCCGGCGGACAAGTCCAGCGGGTCGCTCTAGCGCGCGCGCTGTACGGGCGGCCTAAACTTGTTGTCCTTGATGAGCCCAATTCCAATCTTGACGCGGACGGCGACGCGGCACTTGCACATGCTATTCGTTTTCTGCGCAAGGCAGGCTCCACGGTGATTGTCATGGCACATCGTCCAAGCGCTATTTCTGAAGTTGATCAGCTTTTGATGTTAAAGGATGGCCGTCAAGTCGCTTTTGGCCCCAAGGACGAAGTGCTGAAATCTATGACACGACAAACGTCAACCGATGTCGCTACGCCTGAAACCGCGCCTCAAAAGCAGACGCCCCCAGCAGCGAACCAGACTTCACGGCCGAGCGCCACTCAAGCCTCTATGCGCCAGCAAAGCCGCGGCGGATTTTCTGGACCATTGGCGGCGGTTTCGTCTCCAAAAACATCCCATCCACAAATAACAAAGCCAAAACCTGTAAAAGGTGAGGACTAAGCCATGAATGCACCTGTCACAATTGGCCCAGATGGTCAGCCGCTTTCCCCACATCAAGTCGCGCCTGCTATGATGGCGGCCCCCGCCGCGCCCGTTGACGACCAACCACACAAGCGGTTCTTGCGGATCGGCTATGTTGCTATTGGGCTCTTGTTTTTCGCCTTTATCGCCTGGTCAATTGCCCCGCTACAAGGGGCCGTCATCGCAACGGGCACAGTTATCGTTGAGAGCAAACCCAAAGTCATACAGCATCTGGACGGCGGTATTGTCGCTGAAATTCCCGTGCAAAACGGCACGCCTGTCAAAGTTGGAGACGTGCTTATGCGCCTCGACCCGACCATTATTGACGCCAATCAAGGGCTTGTGACGACGCGCCTTCGCGAGTCCCAGGCCCGCGTCGCCCGCCTCGAAGCTGAACGCGACAAAGCGGCCTCCATCACTTTTCCACAGGCCCTACTGGACGAAATGAGCGACCCTGCCGTTGCCAAAGCGGTAGAGGGACAACAGAAATTGTTTGACGCACGACGCGGCGCGGCGACGGGCCTTGTGCAGCAGCTTTCGCAGCGTATCGACCAAAGCGGCGACCAAATCGAAGGTTTGAACGCGCTGATTTCGGCTAAAAGAACGCAGGCCGATCTCATTGAATCCGAGCTTGTGGATTTGCAGCGCGGCCTGGAAAAAGGCGTTGTAACCCGTACGCGCTTCTCGGCCGTGCAGCGAGAAGAGGCACGCATTGAAGGCGAAATGGCGAATCATCGCGCCGATATCGCGCGCATCAACAACTCCATTAGTGAGCTTCAAACGCAAATCTTGCAGTTGCGCCGTGACCGCCTAGAGCAAGTGCTGACAGAGCTCCGCATCGCGCAGACTGAGTTATCTGACTTGCGCGAGCAGTCCGTGACCGCTGCTGATCAACGCGACCGCATAGACGTCGTTTCGCCCGTGGACGGCTATGTTCATAACATGCTGATTAACACTGTTGGCGGCGTTGTTGCGCCGGGACAAGAGATCATGCAAGTCATTCCAAACAGTGACCGCCTGATCATTGAGGCCCAAGTCATGCCCGCCGATATCGATATGATTTATCCTGGCCAAGTCGCGCGCTTGCGGATGAGTGCTTTTAACATGCGCACAACGCCAGAAATTGGCGGTATTGTTATCCAAAGTTCGCCAGACCGCCTTATCGATCCTGTAACAGGACTGCCTTATTACACCGCCCGCGTTGAGATTCCCGAAGAAGAACTGAAGCATCTGAACGGCCTCAGCCTTCTTCCCGGCATGCCCGCTGAAGTCTATCTCCAGACTGAAAAACGCAGCGTATTCAGTTACATCGTGAAGCCAGCCGTTGACGCGATGAGTAGGGGTATGCGGGAAGAGTAGAGGGCTATCCCCAAGACTTGTTGTGGCATTGCCGTGCACGTGGTACGCGCATTCAATGTTTGGATTTAAGAAAAAACTCTGTGCAATTTGTGCATCGAAAAGTGTGATTAATGTCGGCAAGCCAATTGGTCACCTGTGCGAAAAACATATGCTTGAAACTTACAAAGCTAGGTTCCTCGAACACAAAGGGCGTAAGATAATAATACCTCCGACGACGCCAGATAGATACACCTCCTATCAGATTGAAACTGTTGCGTCCTTAAAATCCTATGGGTGGACAAATAAAGACGTTGCGCCTTTGGTGTCGCTTTTTTCAGAAATACCGAAATCTGAATGTTATCTAGTGCAATCCAAATATGATGTACAAGATTGTTTAAATGTAGAATTCTTCGAGACTGCTCGTGGCAAACGTAGGGTTCCGATTGATGCCGTGCCCATTATTTTATCTGCCCTAAGCCCCTACATGAACTCTAATGGCGTTGCGTTACCCCCAGCCGGAAATGATGATATAATCATTTACCCGATGCGGAGTTGAGAGAACTTAAAGCGGCATTTACCCCCACTCAATCTCCTCAAGCCCGATACTCTTAAACGGATTAACCAAGGTCCCTGACACCATCTGCGAGAGCACCCAAGGCGCGGGCGGCACCTTTGCGAGCGTCGCCACGACGCGGTCTCTGATGAAGGCGAGGGCGTGGCTGTCGGATTGGTAGAAGGGGGTAAACATCCAGGATAGAGCTTGGAAGACATTGAGGTGGACGCGGCGTGAGCGGGCGTAGTTTTTAAGAGCAGCCTCTATGGTGTCAGATGTATTCACTGCATGAGAAATGGCCTTGGCGTCAAGCAGCGCCATATTCGCCCCTTGGCCGAGTTGCGGGCTAGCGGAGTGGGCGCTGTCACCGACAAAGGCGATGTTGGGGCCTGTTGGCGTTTTCAGC
>CAKZTE010000090.1 GCA_937923115.1 uncultured Caulobacterales bacterium
CCAAACGGCCAGACTTCTGGCTCGTTCTCTGGGCGGTATTTGGTCGGATCATCCGACGTGGAATGCCCAGACTTGCGGTAAGTGAAATGCTCAATAACGGTCGCGCCGCCGCCTTTGCGGGCACGCTCTGCCGCCCACTGCGTCGCGGCATAAACAGCGAGTAAATCATTCCCGTCCACGCGCAGTGTTGCGAGGCCGTAGCCCGTCCCGCGTGCGGCAAAGCTCTCGCCTTCACCCATGGCAATGCCTTGGAACGAACTAATCGCCCATTGGTTATTGACCACATTGATGATGCAGGGCGCGCGGTAGGTGGAGGCAAAATTAAGTGCGTAATGAAAGTCACCTTCGGCTGTGGCGCCTTCGCCTGTAAACACACTCGCGACCCCATCTTCATTTTTATAGGCATTGGCCATCGCCCAGCCAACACCTTGGATGAGCTGCGTGCCCAAATTGCCTGACACGGAAAAGAACCCAAATTCACGGAAGGAATAAAGCACAGGAATAGATTTTCCCTGCAGCCTGTCGCCGCCATTTGACAGGCATTGGCACATCATTTCGGCAATGGACGCGCCGCGGTTGATTAAAATTCCTTGCTGGCGATAGGTCGGGAAGGTCATGTCATCCGCCCGAAGCGCCATAGCATGACCAACGGATACGGCTTCCTCGCCCGTAGACTTCATGTAAAAACTCATCTTGCCTTGGCGCTGCATGTTAAACATGCGCTCATCCATAGCGCGCGTCAGCATCATATCGCGCAGCCCCTTGCGCAGCGCATCAGGCGAGAGCTTTGGCATCCATTCGCCTACCGCCTCCCCGTTAAAGCGCAAAACGCGAATAAGGCCCAATGCGTGACCAGCGGTTTCATGGTCATCACAAAGCGGGTCTGGACGGCGGGGCGTGTGATCGGCGGGAACGCTAATGTGCGAATAATCAGGTGTATCCCCCGGCCGAAAAGGCGGCTCTGGCACATGAAGCTTTGATGTATTTTGGCGCTTTGACATAAATCCCCGAAAATTCATTTCTATTTATGACAGTGATATGCAGAAAACCATAAATTTACCTTACTTATTTTGTTGATTTTAGGAGGGACGCGGCATATTTTTATTAAAATATAGTGGTTACGGGGAATTTTATGCCAGAACAAATCGATGGAATAGACGCGAAAATTCTTCACCTTCTCCAAGGCAATGCCGCACTCTCTGTTGCCGATATAGCAGACAAAGTTGGATTATCCTCCTCCCCCTGCTGGCGGCGCATTAAACGTATGGAAGAACTGGGAATCATTAAGCAGCGCGTGACAATTTTAGACCGCCAAAAACTGGGTCTTGATTTTGAAGTCTTTGTCGCGGTCAAGCTCGCGCTTCCCAATCGCGAGAATATGGAAAAGTTCGAAAAGGCCGTACGCAACATGCCCGAAGTCGTGCAATGTGCGGTCGTCACGGGCGCGGTGGATTTCATGCTGCGCATCGTGACTAAGGACATGCATAGCTATGAGGATTTCCTTCGCGAAGTCCTGCTGGGGATTGATCTCATTTCCGATGTGCAAAGCCGCATCGTCCTGCGCCAAAGCAAAGACAGTAACAGCATTCCGCTGAACCTGATTAGTAATGCGGTGCCGCGGCTTTAAAAACGCTAAGATTTAGGCACGGTCTTCTGCGCTGTGCCAAATGCGCAGAATTATAATTTCGGTCTCTATTACTCTGTAATGAACAATATAGCCCCGCGCACCAAACCTGACAAAATGCTCACGCACATAAAGCGGCTGCCTTAAGGGCCGTCCAATTTCAGGATGCAAGCTCAACAGTTCAATATCGGCATATATCGCCAGCAGGGCTTTCTTTGCGGAAGCTTTATTTATTGGCGACAGAAAGTCATAGAGACGTTTCACATCATTATCGGCCTCAGGTAAAAACCTAATTGAGAGCGTCATGTCTAGCTGGCCTCATCACCACCCGGCAAGTTTTCAATCCACATTTTGACGTCCTCGCCCGCAACACTCTCGCTAGTCAGTTCGTAATTTTTCCAGCGCGTCATAAGCGTTTCATAAATGGCGTCTTCCGCTTCTTGCTCATGCACGTAAGCTTCAATCGCCTCTTTCATGAGATAATGCGGCGAGCGATCTCTGGCTTTGCCGAGTTTCTCAAGGCGGGCTTTCATATCAGCATCAAGACGGACAGCAACAGAGGGCATAGCGGACTCCTAATTACAAAGTATTACGTTGTATAACAATTTATTTAGCCCTGTCTATGCTTTGCTTTAGGAACACTCAGACCATATCGTATTTACAAATCCTGCTTACTTATTGCCTCACTAGGACTCTTAGGTTTAGCCTCCACAAATAGGAACGATACAGCAATTGCCATGAAATAGGGCATCCCCTTGGTCATGAAAGCGCCGTAAATTGCGACGAACAAATTAAACGCGACACTAAAAATCATCATACCCAAACCCTCTGTAAGGGAGATATCAAGATCGGAATTTGATAGCTTAAATCCTCTTTGAACATAGCCAGTAACGCAGGCCGCAGGCAACATGAGAAAAATTGACAAGAATACGGTTTGACCGCCTGCTAAGCACATACGCGCCCAACCTCGCCTAGATTTACGTGGAAAAGCGAGAGCTGCCATTAGAAACACTGTTACCCAAAGGCCCACATAATCTGGATTAGACCACGAATAGGGCTGTGCATATGTCGCATCAGCGCCATTTCTTGCAAAGAAATTTTTGCGCAATTCTATATCTATGGTCAAAAAATAGACCATGGCGGTAATAGTCATAAGTGCCGCATAAACCCAACGATTTTGCGACCACTTAAATATTTTTATGGCGCGCTGCATGATTCCATAGCTTTTACACGAGCCGCACTATACTCTTTTAAGGCACACCGCGGTCGCTTCGCCGCCGCCGATGCACAGGCTCGCCACGCCCGTCTTCGCATCACGCGCTTCCATCGCCGCGATAAGCGTCGCCATGATACGCGCGCCGCTGGCCCCGATGGGGTGGCCGAGGACGCAGCCGCCGCCGTTCACATTGACCTTTGCATGGTCAAGTCCAAGCTCTTGCATCGCAATCATGGGCACGACGGCAAAGGCCTCATTGATTTCCCATAGATCAACATCCGCCGCGCTCCATCCCGCCTTATCAAGCGCTTTGTTCATGGCGTGGACGGGGGCGGTGGTGAAATAGGCGGGCTCATGGGCGTGAGCGGCGTGGGACACAATCTCAGCTAGGATTTTATGCCCGCCCGCTTCTGCACCGCTTTTACGCATCATCACTAATGCCGCTGCGCCGTCATTAATCGAGCTGGCATTAGCCGCTGTGACCGTGCCGTCTTTACTAAATACAGCGCGCAGGCTTGGAATTTTTTCCGGCCGTGCATTTTTCGGGCCTTCGTCCTCAGACACGACCATATCGCCTTTGCGGCCCTTCACAGTAACGGGGGTCAATTCCCTTTCAAACGCGCCGTTGTCTTGCGCCGCTTTTGCGCGGGCGACAGATTCAATCGCGTAGGCGTCTTGGGCCTGACGAGTAAATTGATATTCTGCGGCAATCATATCGGCAAACACGCCCATGGCATTGCCCTCATAGGCATCCGTTAGCCCGTCATGCATCATACTATCGACCATTGGCTTATCACCCATACGCGCTCCGCCGCGCGCGCTCGGCATAAGATACGGCGCATTGGTCATGCTTTCCATCCCGCCCGCAACGCCGAGGTCTACAGAGCCCGCCTTAAGTGCGTCATGCAGCATGATGGCCGCCTGCATGCCGCTGCCGCACATTTTATTGACGGTGGTCGCTTCGCAGTTTTTAGGCAGCCCCGCATATATTGCGGCTTGGCGCGCCGGCGCTTGCCCTTGCCCTGCGGGCAGCACGCAGCCCATGATGGTTTGCTCGACTTTGCCAGCGTCTACGCCTGCCTCTTCAACGGCGGCCTTGATGGCTGCCGCGCCAAGCTGCGGGGCGGTCACGGAACTAAACGCGCCTTGAAACGCGCCCATGGGCGTGCGGGCAAGGCCAACGATAACAACCGGGTCATTTGCAGAATTAGTCATATTTAGTCCTTATTGTCTTTGGCGGCTAATTTGGCCTCGCGGATCACCCGCGCTTTTTCTTTGCGGGCCGCATCAAGACGGCGCGACGCTTCTCTGTTCTTAATAACGGCAAAGCCAAGCAAGATGATGCCCATAATTACGGCAATCAGGATATAAATATTATCGAGGGGCGGCGGTAGGGATGACATATATAGACTCACAAAAAAGCTCGCCTCTAATGTAAGAGACGAGCGCGCATTATCAAGCGGGCATATTGCCCGTTTCAAGGCAAAGGTTAGTCACCAACAGCGAATGTGATTTTCACATTCACGCGATACTTATCGATTTTACCGTCTTTAACAGTCGTTTTCAAATTCTTTACATTGGCAGACTTGATATCGTTGACAGTCTTCGCTGTACGCGTAATCGCCGTTTGTATCGCGTCTTCAAATGATTTCGTGCTTTCGCTCATGACTTCGATTGATTTCATAATAGCCATATTGGGATCCTCGTTTGATTAAAGCCAAACAATAGGCCTTCAGCCGCTTGCGCGCTAGTAACAAATTGGAAAAAAGCAGCTCTCGCTAAGCCTCGGCTTTGGTAATCCAGCCGCCGCCAAGCGTGCGCGAGAACCCGTCCTCTGGTGCATAGAAGACACAAGCTTGGCCTGGCGATATGCCCTCGTCAGCCTCGTCCAGTTTGATTATGATGTGATTGCCGTCCATTTCAAAGCGCGCGGGTTTGGGCGGGGTCGTGCTGCGCAGTTTCACATAGACGGCCTGCCCGACAAGTTGCGCGCCGTAGCCGCCCTCCCCTAGCCAGTTAATCTCGTCCAGATATATACGCGAGCGCAGTAGCGCGGCGCGCGGCCCCACAACGACATGGTTATTTTCCGCGTCAATGCGCACAACATAGAGCGGATCAAGACCAGAACCATCTTTCAGCCCCAAGCCGCGCCGCTGTCCGATGGTGTAATACATAATGCCGCGGTGCTGCCCCAGCACAGTTCCGTCCATATGTACCGTGTCGCCTGGCAGCGCCGCGTCTGGGCGTATCTTTTCAATCACATCCGTATATTTGCCTGTGGGCACAAAGCAAATGTCTTGGCTATCGGGTTTGCTCGCGACGTTAAGGCCAAGCTCTACTGCGAGCTTGCGCGTCTCGCTCTTATTCATCGCGCCCAACGGGAAGCGTAAAAAGTCCAGCTGCTCTGGCGTAGTCGCAAAGAGGAAATAGCTTTGGTCCTTACCGCCATCAAAACCGCGGTGAAGCTCTGGACCATTGGGTCCGTTGACGCGCTGTATATAATGGCCCGTTGCCATACAGTCTGCGCCGAGGTCTTTGGCCACCTTTAAAAGGTCGCGAAATTTCACGGTCTGATTACAGCGCACACAGGGGATAGGCGTTGCGCCTTTAAGATAAGTATCCGCGAAATCATCAATGACGCTTTCTTTAAAATTGGTCTCGTAATCGAGAACGTAATGCGGGAAGCCCATCATTTCAGACACGCGCTTGGCGTCATAGATATCTTGACCCGCGCAGCAGGCTTTGGCTTTCTTTATCGCCTCGCCGTGATCATAAAGCTGCAGTGTTACCCCGACCACGTCATAGCCTTCGCGCGCCAGCATGGCTGCGCAGACGGAACTGTCGACGCCGCCGCTCATCGCGACAACCACGCGCGTCTGCGCCTCAGGCTTTGCAAAGCCGAGTGAGTTTAGTTTGGAAGCTGTTGTCGCGGCAGTCATTAACGCAAATTATCCATTCTGAACGGCCTATAAATGGCCTGTTGGCAAATAAAATGGGATTATTTTAAATTATTTCAACGCCCATTTTGCGCCGCTATAGGCCTGTAAATGTGCTGAGTCGAGACAGTCCCGCACAAGTAGAACGAAAATCATGCCGCGAGAATCCCAGTAATACCGACGAATCACGCGGCTCTGTAAACCTTTATTAACAACGACGCCGATTCTGTTAACCTTCGTAAACTATTGAAAATTAACCCTTTTTTGTGCGCCGTTTAAACTCTTTTTAAGGACTCGAACCTATACATATTTTCACAATAAGACCACGGCATCTGAGGCGTATATGATGGATAGAAAAACACAAAGAGAGAACGTAGTGATTGGCCCAGAGGGCACACCGCTGACTATGGCCGATTTGCCAAAGCCTACGACTGTGCGCTGGGTCATTCGCCGTAAAGCCGAGGTTGTTGCTGCGGTCCGGGGCGGACTTCTCACACTAGACGGCGCGTGTGAGCGTTACGGACTCTCCGCTGAAGAATTCATGTCTTGGCAGAACTCAATTGAGAGCTACGGCATTGCAGGCCTTCGTACCACGCGGGTTCAAAAATACCGCTAAAGAGATTTAAAAATTGCGTAAAATAGCCCCCGCTTCGCCGGGGGTTTTTTTATGGCCTAGGCAGCAATTACAAGGCCCATATAAGCGGCCTAAAACTTAAAGCTGGTTAACCTGCTCTACACACATATTAAACGCAATTAAGCACGTCTCTTAGACCGACTTTAAGACCCTTAGCATATGTTCATATCATCGGATCTGGCCGCCAGAGCAAGACCGTGATTGAAATGGTGAGATATATGAGAGACGATCTTTATAGGCCTGCGGGCCGATTAGTGCCTATTTTTGCTGCCAGCGAAGGCTTGTCCCAAGACGATCTGGCGCTTTCTCTATCAAAGCTGGCCGCCTCGCGCGGGGAAACCGTACTCATGCTCGACACAGAAGACGGCGCGTTGATGAAACGCGCGGGCATTATTTACAATAAAACCTTGGGCGATGTTATTTACCGCGGCGCAGACCTTGGCGACGTGAAATATGTGACAAGCAATGAACATTTTACAGCCTGCGCCTGCGGCGATGCGCCAATCGATGCTGTCCTGGGATCGATGGCGGCCTTATCGCTTTCATATGATTGGGTCTTTATCGCGATGACAGCCGGCTGCACCCCTGCCCATGTTCGCCTCGCAGCGGCAGCAGATGTGGGTATTTTGACTTATGATACGCAGGGCGATAAATTTATGCGCGCTTATTGGATGATGGAGGCTGTGCGTGCACGCGCGCCGCGCTTTGATCCGCTCATCTTATCGACAGGCCCCGCAAAGGACGCCGTCGAGACAGCCTTAATGCTATCAGACACGCTGCGCAGCTTCCTAGGCGCGCCGCCGCCATATGCCGGACATATAAACGATGCAGGCGTGAACGCGCGTTTATTGACACAAATTTCCGAAGAGATATCTCGCAAGAAAGTCGCATAGCCGGGCCGAGCGGCCTAACTGATTTCGTCAGGCGTACAATCACTGCATTACACTTCGTCCATGTGCGAAGGAAATAGTCATATCAGTCGTTTTGTCCTATGAACGACAACAAAAAGGATATGTCATGACCAAAATAAAATTAGCGCTTTTGACAACGGCCGCGCTTGCGGCAGCAGGTATCGCCTACGCTTCGCCTCGCGCGGACCTGAATGCCGACGGCGAAGTGACCCAAGCCGAATTTATGGCTGCGGCAACAACCCGTTTTGTTAACGCGGACAGTAATGCCGACGGCATGCTAACGAAAGATGAAATGAAAGCGGCCCGCACGGCGAGCCGCGAAGCACGCGCTGACAAGAAATTTCAAAACCTTGATAGCAATGGCGACGGCGTTGTTTCAAAATCTGAATATGATGCCAAGCGGGCTGAACGCAGCGCAAAAATGCAAGAGCGCCGCGACGTGAATGGTGACGGCACGGTTGACGCTGCCGACCGCGAAGCCCGCAAAGAAAAATATGCCGCAAAGAAAGCAGAGCGGGAAACCCGCCGCGCTGAACGTGCTGCAAATGGCGATACGCGCGGCGAGAAACGCGACGGCAAAAAGGGTAAGCGCGGCATGCGCGGACCTAAGCCTGACACAAATGGTGACGGCGTTGTAACGCGCGCTGAATATGAAGCCAGCACTTTGGCCATGTTTGAACGCTTGGATAAAAACAGCGACGGCGTACTTACCAAAGGTGAAGCCGGTAAACGCGGCAAGCGTGGTAAGCGCGGCGGCGGCCAGCGTTAATTGCTGACGCAGCCGCATAAACGGCGCTCAAGCCTTGATCCAGATGCGGATCTTATCCCTCGCCTTAAGGCGGGGGATGAAAAGGCGCTCGCGGCGTTAATGACACGACGGCTGGCAACAATTCACGCTCTTGCCTCGCGCATGCTCGGCGATAGCGTTATGGCTGAGGATGTAGCGCAAACAGTTTTTTTAAAAACATGGACTCAGGCCCCAAAATGGGAGCCCGGCAAAGCCAAGCTACTGACATGGATGTGCCGCGTTGCAACAAATCAATGCCTGGATATTTTAAAACGCAAACGCCCGATTTACTCGGACGCTGTGCCAGATGTTGAGGATGCCCGTGCCAGCGCTGTTGACATTATAAGTGCGCAGGATGATGCCGCCCAGATAGAGAAAGCCATGGCAGCTTTGCCCGCCGCGCAACGCGCCGCAATCGCGCTTTGCTATTTTGATGAGTTATCACAAAAAGAGGCCGCGACGATTTTAGAGGTAAGCGTCAAAGCCTATGAGTCGCTGCTATCGCGCGGGCGTCAAAATTTACGAAATAATCTCGGCCCGAATTTAATTGACCAAGGACACGACCAAAGATTGGATGCGTCATGATGCTAGACCTTAAAACAACACAATATTACCTTGACTGCTACGGCTCAGATGTATCGCGCTGGCCAGAACCAGAGGCGGGAAAAATCGCCCTCGCCGTTTACGCCGCGGACCTTGGCCCCGCACTAAGTAGCGCGCAGCGGCTAGATACAGCCTTGGCTCAAGCCACGCTACCTCCCCCAAGCGATCTCCTTGCCCGCCGCATCCTATCAAGCCTTCCCGCGCAGCACGGCGCACCCGCCAATGATGTCACGCCCTCGCCGCGCTCTCGCTTACCAGAATTTCGCCTGCCAGAAATTCGTTTACGCGCGCTAGCCGCAGCCATGTTAGTGGTCGGTGCCGCAGGGTTTACTGTGCTCTCGTTGCAAACGCCGCCGACTGACAACGCCGCCGCTGAGTCAGAGGTTTGGCGCGAAGCCGCGCTTGACATGGGCGTGGATGATGTCTTTGATTGGGTCTATTCCGAGGACGGATAGGCGGCACGGTTTGCTATTAACAGCGGCGCTATTTCTTGATAGGCAGCCGCATGAGTATTTCATTACAGACACAAAAAATGATGCAACTCCTCGCGCAGGTCATACTCGCGGACGGTCACATATTTGCTACGGAAATTGAAGCCCTGGCATTAGGCACGGTTAAGCTTGGCCTAAAAGATGAAGACGGCGCGTTACTATCCAGCGCCGCGACGCGGCAGTGGTTTAAAGACTATCTACAAGAGCTCAACACAACATGGTCTACAACGCCCAAGGACATTGTCCTGACACAACTCATCCTTAGCCTCGCGGAGTGGCCAGACAAGCAAGCAGTCGTGGATGTTCTTGAGAACATTAGCCTTGCCGACGCCAATCTTCACCGTGAAGAAAAGCTCCTAATTTCAATTGTGAAAGCTTATTGGCAATATGACGGGCTTGACGCGCCAGGCGCGCGAATAGAGGTCTAGGTGGATTATTGATCAAAAACCAATTCGCGGATTTTATAGGCTTTTTCTGTGCGATCGAGCTGATGGGTTAAAATCCACCACGTTGCCGCTTCCATCAAAAGCGCAGGATTGTCATTCTTGTTTTTAAAAAACGCGTAAAAGGACAGGCTAACGCCCGCGCCTTTTTCTGCAATTTTTGAGTCGCAAACCTGTATGATTTTCGCTTTGAGCACTGGGGTCATAATATGGAGTTATAGGGAGTTGACGCGGCCCGCAAGCGTTAGCTTGCAAAGCCTGTGGCCATGCACCCCGTAAAAAGCGCCCATCATAAGCGCCCCCTGTAAACATAAAAAGCAGGCCTCCAATAACGCCTGCGCGAAACGCAGAGGTATTGGAGGCCTGCTCTACTGTTTGTCCCCCCAGATAAACAGCGTGGTCTTGCCAAAGGCAAAGACCTTTCTGAGCCGCGCTACACTCCCACGAACCCGCGCCTCAGAGAATTTTCGTTAAGCGCGTTTGAGCGCTTTTTCAGCTTGCGCCGCCATTTGGCGGGCGCGCACACGTTCAAAACTATCAAGCGCGTCCGTCGCAATGCGTAGATCACCTGATAAAAGAGAGTTTTGCGCGACGATGTCTTCTAAAGTCGTGCGCAAGTTTTCTTTGCGCGCAATGACGGATTGGGCATATGAGCCATAAGCGACATAGCCGTCTTTTTGCACATTGGCGTCAACAGCGTCTTCTGGAACGCTATCATTTAACTTTCTAATTTGGCGCTCTAGGTCTTCCCGTGTCGCCTCTAATACTGCTATTCGCTTTTGAAGTTCCGCTATTTGAAACTTTGTTTGGCGAACATTCTTGTCCATCGCACTGTTCATTTTCTCACCTATACCCGTTGTTCCACGGTGGTTTTCCCACTCATTGAAGTCAGTTATACAACGACATAACTACGATTGAGTGAAGGAACGTGAAAAATAAAGTGTAAACACAGGGTCTTAGATAATATGCGACGTTAACCTTTGCTTTACGGGATTCACTTAAGGGTATTCAGGCGTTAACCATATTTGTGACGCTAAAGAACTGATTCGCCTTGGGAGGGTAACAAAATGCGCGTACTTCTAATTGAAGACGATAGCGCGACAGCGCAGGGCATCGAACTGATGCTCAAAACAGAAGGCTTTAATGTCTATACCACCGACCTCGGGGAAGAGGGCGTGGATTTAGGCAAGCTTTATGACTACGATATAATTCTGCTAGATCTTAATCTACCCGATATGCCAGGTTTTGACGTTTTGAAAACGCTCCGCCTTGCTAAAGTCAATACACCAATCTTTATTCTGTCCGGTACAAATGACATCGACAGCAAAGTTCGCGGCCTTGGAACCGGTGCGGATGACTATATGACAAAGCCGTTCCACAAAGACGAGCTCATTGCGCGTATCCACGCCGTTGTTCGCCGCAGCAAAGGCCACAGCCAGTCCGTCATTACAACGGGCGATATTAAAGTGAACCTTGACGCGAAAACTGTTGAAGTTGGCGATCACCGCGTTCACCTCACAGGTAAAGAATACCAAATGCTTGAGCTTCTGTCTTTGCGTAAGGGTACGACACTGACCAAGGAAATGTTCCTGAACCACCTTTACGGCGGTATGGACGAGCCTGAACTTAAAATTATCGACGTATTCATCTGCAAGCTTCGCAAGAAAATTGCAGCCGCCACAGCTGGCGAGCACTACATCGAAACTGTTTGGGGCCGGGGCTATGTCCTTCGCGACCCAGCCAAAGACAAGATGAGCGCATAACGCAAAATAAATATCCTCCCACGGGTGCAAAGAACCTCGCTTTTAGCGGGGTTTTTTATTGCTCAAAATTTGATTTTTCTGCCCTTTAAAAAAATAAGCCGAGGGCAATATTGACGAGGCGTGCCGAATTGCATAACCCCAATCGCCTATGCAGAAGAAGATTTAAAGGGCTATGACTTGATTCTATCTTGACGTCTTTGGGACATATCCTCAAAATTAAACAGCGTTTCAAGTTCAAACTCTAGCGCCTCAATTTCCGCTGCTTCCTCTGCCTTTTTATCAGCCCGTCGCTGCGAAGGCGCGCGCGGCGGCTCTGTTTTAGGCGCGGTGACGCGCGCTGGGACTGACGTGGCAACTTTTTCAGCGCCAGGCTTAGGCTCTGCCTGAAGATCTACCTTAGGGCGCTCGAGCGCGTCAGGTGAACGCGGCGGCGCAATCGGTGCAGACACATACCCTGCCGTGTGCGCCGTCTCGTTTGGCCGCACGTGTTGAGGATCCGGTTGAGGTATTTGCGCTGGATTAGGCTTTGGCGCAGCATTTGATTTTGGCGCTGGCGGCGGCGGCTTTGGCGCAGAGGCAGAGGCGAACTTAGAATCCACTTGCGTGTTCTCTTTCGTAGGCCGCATTTCTGATAACTCACTGCGCGCGCGTTTAATGCGCCGCTTAGCGCCGTCGAACGTAGTCCGCCCATTAGGTATTTTGATGGTAGGATCAACGGGCGCCTCGACAACAACCTCACGCTTACACAAAACATGCGCAAGACCGTCTATTTTATCGAGCCCAAAATTTAATTTCGCAACGCCTTCAGACCGCCCTAGAACGAGGTAACCAAGTTCACGCACAACCGAGGCCAGCTCACGCAGAACCCGAATTTGCGCTGGCGCGCTATATTGCGCGAGGCGATTGCGAAAGACAACTAAATGAAACTCTCCAAGCGATTCCAAATTAGATAGCAGGTGGAAATCCTTAAACTCTATCTTTTCGCGCAAGCTCTCTTTGACCACCCAATCTTCGGCCGAACGATCAAAATAGGTAATGAGGTCTTTAATTGGTAAGCCGCGCTGAACGTCAAAATGGGTGTACCGTCCACTCCGTGCGCGGTCGAGCGCAACAGACGGGTAATCAACACCAACGATCTGATATTTAAGCCCTGGGAATAAATCCATATTCTTCTCGAGTGCCATTGCGATTGAATAGGGCTCTTGCCCGCTAGAACAGCCGTAAGACAGAATGCGCAAGGTCGTGCCTTTGAAAAGACGGTGCAGAGACGGCAAAGCCGTCCTAAGAATATCATCAAGGCTTTCGCGTTCATGATTAAATTGCGTATCGCGCTCAAGTAACGCTGAGACGACATGAACCGCGAGCCGGGTTTGGCCGCTGCTAAACAGTTCCTCAATCATCGGCAATAAGGAATCATAGCCCTCTTTGCGCGCCAAAGCAGAGAGCCGCGTTTCGATAAGGAACTCGTGGTTTTGCCCCAAGTTGATACCCGCCAGCTCAAGCGTAAGCCGCTTTAGCGCCTCGTAATAAGAAGGTTTCAAAGAGAGAACAGCGCTCATTTTAGAGAAGCCCCGCCATGAAAAATTTACTTTCAATGATGTCGCTATCAAAAGGCTTCATCACATACTCATCCGCGCCCGCTTCTAGCGCTTCGGTAATTTTGCTAATGTCGCGTTCCGCCGTGCAGAACACGACAACTGGCTTTTTGCCTCTTGGCTCTTTGCGCAAGGTTTTCAAAAAATTCAAACCATCCATGACAGGCATATTCCAGTCGAGCAAAATGGCGTCTGGCATTTGGCTACGGCAATGATCAAGCGCCTCTTGGCCGTTGCCAGCCTCTTCGGTTTCAAAAGAAAGCTCTTTAAGGATGCGTCCTGCGACGCGCCGTATCATTTTTGAATCGTCAACAACAAGGCAGGTTTTCATGAGGCCATCTCCGCTGACGCCGTACCAGAGGAACTAGCGGAAGGCACAGCACGTTTTCTGCGCGGCGCTGTTAAAACAATATGCGCGTGACCTTCTTTCGCGTTTCCCCCGGGCGTGATAATAAGGCCCTCCACGCTTTGTCCAGTCGGCATATAGGCGCTCACGGCCAAGGCTGTACCGGGGCATTCAATTGAGATACTGATTTTTGTCGACGATTGCGTGGCTGTAATCGCGATATGCCCTGCCCCGCTGGCCCCGCGTCTGCGGCGCGTTTCGGGGCGTTCTAAAACTGACCCCACCAGAGTTTTTGCGATATGATCAAATAACGCCTGAAAGGCCGTCAATTGTTTGTGGTCTAAGCTGACCCCATCGGCGGCATAAGACACGCTGACCGTTTTATCCGTCTGACGCGCTTCTTGAAGGGCTTGGCTGATGAAATCTGGCATCAAGGTTTCAAAATCTATTTGGCGAGCAAAGTCAATCTCGCGAATGGATTGCATGGCGGCGGGCTGGGTAAATATAGGCTCGGGGGTAAATTTTGATAAAGCCGTGCCAGACATTTTTGTCTCAAGGAGTGCTGTTTCGGAGGGTCCCGCCGCTTCGCTCAACAGACTGGTCGGCATATCTATCCCCACATTTTCGTCAAAAAGGGACTCTAAAACAATATCAGATGGTAAATCCGCCGCTAATTTTTCGGGCGGTTTTTCAGGCGTTTCCATTTGCGCCGCCAGCTCGGCGTTTGAAAAATTTGCAAGCGAAAAAAGGTTATCGCGCTCTGGTCCTTTTCTTGACAGCCCTATGATGGGCGCAAGCGCGTCTCGCGCGGCTTTGTAGCGCGCGTCCAAATCCGTCTTTCCTGTGGGCAAGGGATCAAACTGGTTATCATAGGCGAGCGCGCCATTGGCAGGGCGCGGCGCGATATCGTTAAGGCCGCCCTCATATTGGCAAATCAATTTATTGAGTGATAAAACACGCCCTTGCAATGTCGGCAGCGGCGCGCGGTCATTGACGGCGTTAACAACCGTTTGAGCCGCGCGAAAGATAGAGCGGGCTTTGAGCTGTTTAGCACCCGATTGGATACTATCCAAAGACCCGATTAAGACGTCAGGCGCGGCGCAGGGCTGCGCGCAAACACCGTCAATGAGCGTGCTCATGTCGCTGCGAACTGTATTACAAAAGCGCCGTGCTGCTGTCAGGTCATCACCCATAGACTGCTTTCGTATTCGGGCGGCCGTAGCCGCAGTGAAACCGCGCAGGAAACGACTCATGCGCTATTGCGCTAAGAGTGAAGAAAATATGTTAATGGGTGATAAAGGTCACCGTTATTTCAACGGATTTTCTTGTATCATTCACCTAAGATAGTGGGATTTTAGCGCTGAAAATGACGCGGTCCTCATCGGCGCCCGCGGCGATCTTGCCGCCAAGCTCGCGTAGTATCATGCCTGCGTAAAAGGGTTGTATGGTGCGGCCATCAAAACCATCCTCTGGCATTTTACCCGATAGCGTTAATTTAACGGGCTCAGCCAAGCGCGCCTTTGGCCCTTCACAAGTCAGGCGCATTTCAAATGCCTCGTCATTATCGCGGGTCAAAATAGTCACCTTGCCGCCGCGCGGCACGGACTGAACACCGAGCATGATGAGGTTGAGCAAAAGCCGCGCGGCGTCTTTTTCGATACCGTCACGGTCCGTATTCCAGATGATTTGCGCTTTCGCATCGCCGTAAATTCCGTCTGTGAGTTTTTGCAGCTCCGCAACGCTAATCACGCCCGGCGCGGACCCGCCTGCACCAAAAGCAAGGCGCAGAAATTGCAACTTACCGGAGGCTTGGCGCGCCGATAACTTAACAAGCTCTAGCGCGTCGCCGTGCATATCGGCATTTTCAGGATCGTCCAAAACTTCAATTGCCGTGCCGAGCGCCGCAATCGGGCTAATTAGATCATGAGCGATACGCGCGCACATTTGCGCAGACAGGCCAGCGGGGGTGAGTTTAGGGTCGGACATAAAATACTCGCGAATAAAATGATGTTATCTGCATAGAGTCACAGTTCGGGCTTTAATGCAATTAGGGATGTAAAGAGATGTAATTAACAGGCCTGAGCCCTATAAAAAAGCCGCACAGCAGGACTGCGCGGCTTAAATTCGAAATGCGGGGCGCGTTATTTACGCGTCCACTGCCCATTCTCGCCCATAATCATCGCGCCAGGGGCGGCTTTGGCAATCTGCTTTTCGCCAGAGAGACGCGCGATGACGTCAACAGAGACGCCTTTCTTCTCGGCCAGATCTGTATAGACGCTTTTGCGGCCAATATTAATCTCGTTAATGGCGCGGCGTTCAGCATCAGACACGTTGCTGACGGCTTCAAGATAACCGCCAATGGTTTCGCCAATACGGCCCGCGCTAATACCTTGATCGACAACGGCTTTAGCGTTCGCGGCATAGGCCGGAGCCGCGTGCATAACGCTATATGTCGCTGTGCCTGCCGCTATTAATGTCAGGGTGCCCATGGCACCAATCAAAAGTTTTTTCATCATAGACCTCCTTTAGAACAGGTCGGGGTTATTCGTAATCAGGTCGTCTACATCTTGGTCCAGACGCACACGGACTTGCTGATCAATTTTGATATTAAGGTTTATTTCTATGGGCTTGTCCGGCGCCACGATTTGCAATCTCGGCTGACAAGCGGTCATTAAAACCGCCATAACGCCATAGGTAAATACCTGTTTTATCATGACCTTTGTATCCTTTTCAGTCTGAACTTGGGATGAATATTCTATTAATTCAAGGGGCATTGTCATTGCAGCTCTGGCGGTAAAATTTCGCCAAGCCCAAGATTATCAAGCCCAAGATTGTTGAGCGCGTCAACCACACCGGCATTATCATCAAGCTCCAGATAGCCTTTAAGGCGGTCCATAGAGCTATCAGGCGTAAGGCTGCGCACGAGGTTGACGAGTTCGCCGACAATTGTGACGTTAAAGTCAAATTCAGTGCCCGCTAATATCTTGGGATTACGCCCTAGAAAGCGAATGTTGACCTCAATTTCGCCGTCCAAAGGGCCGTCTAGTTTCACAGCGAGGGACTTATATTCAAAGTTTCGAAGCGCCGTAAAGGCAAGGTCTTTGCCCGCATTTTCACTCGGGTCATCGCGTTTTTGAAAGGCTTTGAACTGTTGATAGTCCTGAAGCGTGACATAATTTTCAGGAATAAGATCGACCACAGAAGTCAGCTCTTGCGCGCGGTATTGGATAACGCCACCGTTTTCAATGCCCAAGCGCCCTTCTTCAATGCGCACATCAACGCCCGCGACAACCACTGGAATGACGCCGACCACATCGCCCGTAACCGTCAGGGCGCTCCCGCCTTTGCCGCCTAAAAACGCGCCAACAGACACATCTTCAATGCGCAGTACAACGCGGTTCTCAGCCGCGTCATATTTCCAAACAGCCGGATCAACCGAGATAAATCCATTTGCCAGCGGCCATTTCGCGGACAAAATCTTTATCCCATCATCCACGAGCTCATAGTCAATAACGCCGTCAATGAGGTCCACGCCAGGATTGAAACTATCCACCGTCATGCGCTGCACGCCAGAGGATACAAGCGGGAAAATAGAGTCAAATTTAATTTTGGTGCTCACGCCACGAAACGGCCCCGGTAATGTACCAAAATCGAGATTATTTAGAACCGCGCTACCAAAGGATTGCAGCGGTTTGTCAGGGGCAAAAACGAGATCGATATTGGCTGAAACAGTGCCGGCGACCTCGGCGATTTTACCTTGCAAGGCCGGCACGAGGTTTTGCGGCTGGAACCCGCGCGGCTTAAAGGTCATCCGCGCAATGTCAATCTTGGCCGTTCCCGCGCCGTCCTTGAGACGGAACTGAATATCAATATCCGCGTCTTCGGCCTTAGGCAGCACGGTCAGTGCATTGCCCGTTATAAGACCGTCAAGATAATCAAGCTGCCCGCGTAGCGGCAATTGCGGTAGCGTGTCATCAGCAAATTTAACAAGCCCCGCAGACGCGTAGCTCTCTCCGCCAAAATCTAGATGAAACGCTGTGGGGGTTCCCGTCAGCGCAATTTTCATGTCCTGCGTCGAGATTTGCTCTGTTTTGACCCGCGCCGCCGCCGCGCGCAGATCAATTTGCAGCGGCGCGCTCGGAGTGATTTCAGCCAAAAGAATTGCGTCGGGCGCGCCGATAACAGTTCCGGCCCCGCCAAAGTCATCCGTTTTTATCTCTGTATCATACAGCTTTAAAGCCCAGTCTTGCCCGCCGCTTGTTATGACAGCGCTGACATCGACAGCGCCCAGCACAGCGTTCAGCGCCCGCCCCGTGACGTCCTCGCTTAGCAGGGTAGTCACCTTTTCTAATCGCGCCGTCAACGCTGCGTCATCGCCCCCGCCGCGCTGATAAAACGGGGCCTCGCTGACAAGGTCAAATTGCGCATTGCTGGCCGTCCAACCCGTCTCGCTTTGAAAACGGCTGAGCTGCATAGGGCCCGCCGGCAAAAATTTGGTTGCGGCACCGCCGCTCGTCAGGTCAACATCCAGAACGCCCGCCGCAAAAAATCCCGTGGCATATCCACCAGGCAAGGGGCCGTCATACTCTAAGCCGCTGACATCAACACGCATGTCGCGGCGCCCGCCTTGGTTGATATAGCGGACCTTAGCTGTGAGCGGCGAAAGACGCACAGGGCCACTGTCCGAGACAGCGCGCCATTCTTCATTCACATCGGCGATGGCTTCAAAGCGCCCGACATCGGTAATTGACAATCCATTGGGCGAGCGCGCCTCCAACCGCATGGCTTTAAGCGTTACGCTGCGGGTCCCGGTAAGCGCGGCATCGCCCGCAATTTTCATCGCCTCTGTTTCGCGGTCATAGTTATAGAAAGCGATCTCTTTAAGCGGGCGAAACGTGGCCTGCCCTGTCTTTGACCTCATGATTAAAGGCGCTTTGAGTTTCACCTGAACCGTGTCTTCAGCCCGTAAAAACTCCCCTTGCCCGCTAATGTCCGTGCCAGTCAGCAAGCCTTTTACTGTCTCTGTGAGGCTATCGGCAAAATGCATGGTGACAGGCGCGGCTTTCAACGGAGCGTTGACTGTCAAAACCTTAGCCAGCGCGGCGCGTCCCGCTGCATCTGAATAGGTCAGCCGGCCGATATTCCCAGCCCATTTTCCGTCCGCTTCTCTTATTGCAGCGGAATTAGGCCTAACAGAAAAACTGCCGTCCCAATCCAGCTTACCGTTTTGAGCAGAAAGCCTATCGCTGCTAAGCTCGGCGAAGCTTAGCTTCGCGGGGCCGGTCACGTAACTTTGCCCGTCCACAAGATCAAAAGTCACGTCAGCATTTAAGCTCGCATAGGATAGCTCCGCGAGCGGATGCACAATATCGGTAAAATCGAGCGCTGCGGTGACAGCGTTTTCGCCAGGGCGAATGCGAGCCTTTATTTTGCCGCCGCCCTTCACTTCCAGCGCGCCAAAGCTAAAACGCGATGGGTCGATAACAATGTCGGCCTTAATATCCTCAAGCGACATTACGGCTAAATCACCTGTGGCGTTGACAAGGCCATAGGGGCTTTGCAGCGCGATTTTGCTGTCGTTAAACTGCAGACCTTGCGGCGGCAGAGCCAGCTCTGAATTAGGATTAGACGCCGGAATCCAGCCGTCAATAATTTTGCCTTGAGCGTCGACAGTCAACGCTAAAGCCGCCCCCGTTAACTCGATACGATTCATGCGGCCCTTTAGCGCGTCTCGCCATTCATAGCCCAGCGTGAGCCTGTCAGCGGAAAACACGCGCTCGCCATTGGCAGAAATGGTTATATTGCTCAGAGACGCCCCGCGCTTTTTAATGTCGCGAATAGAGAGCTGTGCCTCTAGTCCCTGCTCGGCCAGAACATCCTCAAGCGTGTTTTCAAGAAAGTGATATCGGTTCTGCCAGACATAGGCCGCCGCAATAATGAACAGCATCAACATAGAAAGGCTTATCCAGCCAATAGCGCGCCAAAACGTCCAGCCGCGCTTTGGCTTTGTCGCTGGCGGCGCCGCGCCATCCTGGGTGTCAAGAGATGACATTATACTGATCTGTCTCCCGACATACTGATGTGTCTTTCCGCAAATTGAACCCTGCAAATGGAGTCAAGAAGTAGGCTAAACCTAACGCAGCCTGCTTTCTAGCCCCAATCACATGAAGCGTCCAAAATTGCGTTTCAAACTCTTGTCGCGATAACGTCAAATTATGAGAAAATGACCGAAAATTAAGGGGTGGCGCCCTTGAAATTAACCTCTTGTAAGGCATAATCTCGGATTACTAGCCGTATCTCTAACTCCATCGTAAAAGAGCCTTATGTCCATCGCCCCACATGACGAGACGCCATCACAAGCTGAGACATTAAAAGATGAGCTAAAAGAGCGCGCAAGCGCGTTTGCGAAGATTAAAAGCACAAAGATTTATTCTGACCGCCGTTTCCACGGGTTAGGCGTTCTAGCCGTTCTGGCGCTGACAACAGCATTTTTACTGCCCAACTCACAAGAAGCCAAAGCCGATGCGCCCGCCGCGCAACTCGCGAGCCTGCCAGCATTTGATTTAACACGCGATGATTTATACCTGATTGACCGAGACGTTCAAAACCACCGCACTGTGACCCTAACGCTAAAGTCTGGCGAAAACCTTGGGCCGCTACTGCAGAAAAATGGCCTCACGCCGAGCACGGCTTATAGGGTAACTCGAGCTTTTTCTGAGGTTTTTCCGCCGCGCAATATTCGCGCGGGCCAAGATTTTCACCTGTCCTTCTCAGGCGATGACTTTACCGATATGACGTTTAAGCCCAATTCGGACAAAACAATTTTTGTATCCAAAACAGGCGATGATTTTAGCGCGCGCGAAGTCGCGGCAGAGCTGCGATTTGACCAAATGGTTGTGAGCGGGAGTATTGAAAACAGCCTTTATCTTGATGCGAACCGCCTCGGCGCGCCTGATAAAGTTATTGTGCAATTTGCCAATATCTATGAATATTCCGTCGACTTTCAGCGCGATATTCAGCCGGGCGACGCCTTTGAAATGGTATTTAATGTCTCGCGTAATCACAAAGGCGAAATCGTCAAAGCGGGCGACCTGCTTTATACCTCCTTTAGTCCGCGCGGAAAAACCTCGAATTATTATTTGTTCAAAGACGATAAAGGCCGCGAAAATTTTTACGACGCAAAAGGTAAGACCGCCAAACGTAAGCTCCGCGCCACGCCCATTAACGGCGCGCGGCTAACCTCAAGCTTTGGACGGCGCAAGCACCCCATCTCGGGTTACCGCAAAATGCACAAAGGCGTCGACTTTGGCGCGCGCTCTGGCACGCCCATTATGGCGGCGGGTACAGGCACAGTTGTGCGCGCCAACCGTTACGGCGGATACGGCAATTATATACGCATTAAGCACTCAGACGGCTATTCAACGGCCTATGCTCATATGAAAAACTTTGCGCGTGGCATCAAAAAAGGCACGCGAGTGACACAGGACCAAATCATTGGCTATGTCGGCTCGACAGGCGCGTCAACAGGACCGCATTTACATTATGAAGTGCTCAAGAACGGTAAACATATTAACCCGCGCCAGCTGAATCAACTCTCTGGCAAACCGCTGGCTAAAGCCGATATGCCAAGATTTGAAGACCGCCGCCGCGAGATAGACGCGCTGCGCAATCGGCTTTTATCTGAGCAATCTGCTATCGCCGAAGTTTATACACTTCAGCCCGGCGAAGGTGTACTTATAAGCAACGCTTTACCTTAGACGTATTGCCCCGTCCAAGCACGGCGTAGTTTACAAAAACGCGGCGCAGACGGCAAAGAGTCCTATCTATATTCTAGGAGCGGCTACCCCGCCGCTTGGGCGCCGCTTCTCCGCCGCGATTTTGCGGTCGACCACCTTGTTTTGCGCGGCCTTCATTTGAACGCCCCGCAGATGGATCTTTACGCTCGCCCGCAGGTCTCCCGCCGCCGCCTTTTGCGCCGCCAGCTTTAGGCTTGCGATTAAACGGCTTACTTTTGCCGCTGCCTTTTGGCCCTTCGCCGCGCTCTGATCGGTCTTTCGGAGGGCTGGCTTCGTTGCGCTTTTTACGCTGGGAGCGAGAGCCGTCAGGGTTAGTAGATTTGCGCTTCCATTCAGGCACCTCGCGTTTCTCATCACGCGGCGGCGCGGCGCGGCGGCCCGCGCCACTCGGACGAGCATTACGGGAGGACTGTTTATCCGCTGGCGAAATCGCGCTTTCAATATCAGCCTGAGCCGCATTGGCCTTTTTCTTAAAGCCGCCGCGTCGTTTTTTGTCTCGGCCTTGGCGGTCTTCGCCGCCGCCGCTTTTATTGTTGCGGCGCGGGTCATTACGCGGACTATGACCTTCGGTTTTAACAGGCTTCATCCGCGCGACGGCGGCAACCTTTTTGTTAAAATCTTCAGGTAAAGGCATAACGGGCAAGGTCTGCTTAATCAGCTTTTGAATGTCTTTGAGATAGGCATTTTCATCAGGCGAGCAGAATGAAACCGCCAGTCCAGAGCGCCCCGCCCGCGCGGTGCGGCCAATGCGGTGAACATATTGGTCGGCCATATTGGGCAGATCATAATTTATGACATGGGTAATGCCGTCAATATCAATGCCGCGCGCGGCAATATCTGTGGCAACAAGGACATTCGATTGCCCGCTTTTAAACGCAGCTAAGATACGCTGCCTCTGACCTTGGCTTTTATTGCCGTGAAGCGCGCCCGCAGGAAACCCAGCTGCCGCGAGTTTTTTCACAATTCTATCTGCGCCGTGTTTCGTGCGAGAGAACACAAGCACGCGGTTATAATCAAAGACTTGCAAG
>CAKZTE010000091.1 GCA_937923115.1 uncultured Caulobacterales bacterium
ACGATGCGTTTGCCCATCATGTCGGGGCGGGCGCCGACTATTAGGCTGGCGGCTATGGCGGCGCCGCTGCTGATGCCGACAGGAACGCCGTCTTCTGCGGCGACATGTTTAGCCGTGCCGAACGCCGCGTCATTTGAGATCGTGACGACATCGTCAATGATATCAGTGCTCAACACGTCAGGCAGGAAGCCTGCGCCAATACCTTGGATTTTATGGGGGCCTTTTTCGCCTTTAGAAATCATTGGACTGCCCTCTGGCTCTACCGCGATAATCTGGCAATCAGGGTACATTTCCTTCAGGTAGCGCCCCGCCCCAGTGAGCGTGCCGCCTGTGCCAACGCCCGCAATAAAGGCGTCAACTTGCCCTTCGCAGTCCGCCCATATTTCAGGGCCCGTCGTTTTATAATGCATTAGCGGGTTAGCCGCGTTCACAAACTGGCCTGCCTGCACCGCGCCGTCAATTTCCTTGCAAATCTCATCAGCTTTCGCCATTGCCGCAGGGATGCCGCCCGCCGCTTCAGTCAGGACAAGCTCCGCGCCGAGTAGTTTCATCATCTTGCGGCGCTCAATGCTCATTTGTTCTGGCATAACCAAAATCGCGCGATAGCCTTTGGCGGCTGCCGCAAAGGCGATACCAATACCTGTATTGCCAGATGTCGGCTCGACGATAGTGCCGCCTGGCTTTAAAATGCCGTCGGCTTCCATCTGCTCAACCATCGCGACGCCAATGCGGTCTTTGACGGACGCAATAGGATTAAAGAACTCGAGCTTATAAACAAGGTCGGCCCGAAGGCCCTCTGTGATGCGCGGTAGGCGCACAAGAGGCGTGCCGCCAACGGTATCAAGAATAGAGTCGTAAATTTTGCCGCGCGGGCTAGCGAAACTGCGTGTCATAATATGTCCTTCTCTTTGCTCATAGATAGGCATAGCGCCCTACTTCTTCAATCCATGTTTGCGAAGTAAGCCGCGGAATTGATGATAGGATAGGCCAAGGTAATCCGCCGCGCGGCCTTGATGATCCTGCGCGCGCGTCAGCGCCTCATCGATAAGCCCGCGTTCAAATAGCATAACGCGCGCCGAGAAATCCGTTGTCGGCGACTGATCTGTTTCAGAGCTGACGGGGGCCGTCTCTATAATTGGGCCTGCGGCTTTGGCCGCGGAAGGACTGACCACTCCCGCAAAAGGATCCAGGACAAGATCCCCAATTGGGATAAGCAGGCTTTCATCTTCCAGAAAAGCTTGCGCCACGCTGCGCTCTATCGCACGCTTTAACTCGCGCACGTTCCCAGGCCAGCTTTGCGACATAAGGGCTGCCATCGCTTCGGGGGTGAACCCCGAAAACCGTTCCGCGCCGAGGGACGCCACGATTTTTCGGCCAAAATGCTGCGACAGCGGCGCTATGTCCTCTGGCCGCGCGCGCAGAGGCGGCAGCCCCAGCACATGAAAGGCAATATAGCCTAACAGATCGGGACGAAAGCGGCCCGCTTTTGCGGCGGCGCGCACATCTTCCGATGTCGCCGTAAGAAGCCGCACGTCAAATTGCGCAGGTGCCTCATAGCCTTCATTATGCACTGCGCGCTGCTCTAATGCTTGCAGAAGCTTTTCTTGCAAGCGCGGCGAGGCGTTATCAATATGATCGAGAAACAATGTCCCGCCGTTAGCCTTTATAAAGACTGATTCTATATCGGGGCGGCCGTCATAATTAACCTGCCCAAAAAGCTGCGCCTCTAATCCCGCCTCAGAATAAGCGGCGCAATTGAGCGAGATATAGACCTGTTCCCAGCGCGGGGAGAGAAAATGCAAGCGAGACGCAATGAGTTCCTTGCCTGTTCCGCGCTCCCCTAGCAATAAAACAGGCTGTCCCAGGCTCGCCATATCAGACACACGGTCCATCAGCGTATGAAAGACAGGCGATTCACCAATGGGCTGTTGAGACAATAGAGCCATATTTAGTTTATTAAACCAAATAAACCTAATCTAAAAGCCATATTATTAGTAAAAATTACCATTACTGACTCGTGCTAATTTTGATTATTCAAAAATCTATTATATTTCAATGACTTAAAAATTATCGACATTTTCGCTGGCTCTGTCATCTTATGGATGTCGCCGCAGAGATGAGGAGACGCAGAGATACCCCGACCAAGCGGTCACTAAGACCGCAGCGGGCCAACTAAAGGAGAGAGAAAAATGACATATCGTACTTTTGATATCGACATGACAGAGACAGCGGGTGCCACCGCTTCTGCCACACTAGACGCGGTCAGCCGCTCACGTTCACGCCGCCGCGCCTCTATTATGAGCCGCCGCACAGCAGGCTGCCACGTTCGCGGCTTCGGAATTTAATCATGCGGGATTTTGACGAAGACATGACCGCAAGAGGAGATAGCTGGCGCGTTAAAGGCGCCCGCTTCGTCCGCTACCTTTCAACCCGCAAGATGGAATGTTGGGGCTTTTTTGCCGCCGGTTTCCTTATCGCAACAATTTTCTAAGCTGAAAACCAGCCTGAAACAAAAGACTTAAACTAGGAGACACATTATGGGAATTTTTTCTCGCATGGGTGACATCATCAACTCAAATTTGAACGCGATGATCGACAAAGCCGAAAACCCTGAAAAAATCGCGCGCCTTATCATCCAAGAAATGGAAGACACGCTGGTTGAGGTTCGCACAGACGCCGCCCGCAACATTGCAGAGCGCAAAGAACTTGCTCGCAAAGCTGATGCTTACAAAGAGCGCGCTAGTGAGTGGGCCAGCAAAGCCGAAATCGCCCTGAATAAGGACCGCGAAGACCTTGCTCGCGGCGCGCTACAAGCCAAGCAGCAAGCTGAAAACATGAGCGACGTTGTTTTATCAGAAATTGATATTTTGGACGAAGCCGTGGCCAAAGCGGACCTTGATCTGTCAAAACTTCAAACCAAACTTGACGAAGCGCGCGCGAAACATAAGTCGCTTGTGATGCGCGGCACGGTTGCCAAGAGCCAGATTAAAATGCGCTCTGCGATGACCAACAACAAAGTCGACGACGCCCTGCTCCGCTATGAGCGGATGGAGCGTAAGGTTGATGAGCTTGAAGCCCATGTTGAAGCCTTTGATCTAGGCGCCGGCGAGAGCCTTGAAAGCCAGTTCGCGCAACTCGAAGCCAATGATGCGATTGACGCAGAACTTGAAGCGCTCAAAGCGAGCCTAAACAAGTCGGTCAAGAAAGTCGCCAAAGTCGCTAATAACAAGTAAGCGAAGAGAGACGCTTACTCGCTGCATAGGTACGTTCCGCACCTTCGAACCCGCCGCCCCCAATTAAGCCGGCGGAACGGGACGCGCCTCGCAGCATCCTTAAAGAGAGAGAGAATTTATTATGGAAGGTATTATCGCCTTAATGATCCCGATAGTGGCAATTATAGCCGTCTTCAGCATGATCATCATCAGCAATTACTTTAAACACAAAGAACGGATGATGGATCATATGAGCGGCGACCAAATCGCTGAA
The DNA here is from genome assembly GCA_937923115.1 of uncultured Caulobacterales bacterium. Taxonomy (GTDB): domain Bacteria; phylum Pseudomonadota; class Alphaproteobacteria; order Caulobacterales; family Maricaulaceae; genus Fretibacter. The sequence goes on from CAKZTE010000091.1 coordinate 3,487, forward strand.
CTCGAACAAATGTCAAAAATCGCAGACATTCTTGATCAACGCGTAAACGTCCTAGAGCGCATTCTAGATGATGAAGTTCCAAACTGGAGAGGCCAAAATGACAAAACGATATAAAAACAAAGCTCACCGCGCCATGAACGATATGAATTGGGATTGGTCAAATGATGGTTATGAATATTCAGAGCCGCATAAAAAGCTTCGCCGTAATGAAATAGACGGCAGTTTTGCAGGTGTTTGCTCTGGTATTGGTGATTACATTGGGCTTGATCACACTGTCGTTCGCATACTTTTCGTCATAAGTCTTTTCATGTCGGGTGGGAGCAGTTTTTTACTATACCTCGCTTTATGGATATTCATCCCAAAGGATAAGCGCGCCCCTTACGTACGAGAGTACCGCGAAGCCCGCAAAGCGCGTCGCGAAAACCCTAGCGAGCCAGTTCGCACCGCGAACTTTCGCGATGTGAAGTCAAAATTCCGTTCACTTGAGACGCGCCTCCAAGATCTGGAACGCAATATAACGTCCAAGGAATGGAAACTGAACCGCGAGTTCCGCGACCTATAAAATGTTTAAGAGTGGCGCGCTGTGCCAAGCGCGCCACTCTCCCATGAACTAACAGCATCATGTAAAGGAGAGAGACCATGATCAAGACAGCCGCAATTATTGCCGCTTCCGCCGCCTCATTAGGCGCGAGCACAACCACCCCACAAAACCCCACAAAAGCGGCTCCCGCTCATTTTGAAATCACCGCTGGCCCGCTGCATATCGTCCGCAAAGACGGGGATACTCATTTCAATATGGACGCAGCATCCGACTCCCTTTTGCGGATTGAACTTGCGAGCGGCAAAACGCTCAACATTCAGCTTTAGGGGCCTCTCGTGAAGACTATGGAAAACATCATTCCCCTCGCCGTCCTGAGCGCCGCCCTTCTTATAAGCGCGCCTGCTTTCGCAAATGAGGCTGAGACTTTAAGAATAGAGAACTTTATCGGCACCGTGAATATCACGACAATCGGACCCGAGATCACACCAGAGATCACAGTGAATGGCCACGCGCCAGGCACGTTAACTATGGGCCAGACCGTGACGCTAATAGACGGCCAAGAAAAAGCGGAGCCGCGCTATTGCAAGTCTTCCAACGGCAATATCAGCCTAGACTTTGGCAAGAAAACATGGCGCAAGCGCTTTGGCGGCTATAGAAACTTAGACGATTACCCAGAGCTTACCGTCACCGTTCCCGAAGGCACAGCGCTTGAAATTCGCGATAGCGTTATATTTGGCGTGGGCGAGACCTTTGGATCCGTTGACGCGCATATCAATAGCTGCGGCGACTTTGAGGTTGGCGACATTAATGGCCCCTTAGTTTTAAAAATCTCCGGTTCTGGAGATTTTGAAGCTGGCAATGTTGGCACCGCCCGTATTGATATTTCTGGCTCTGGCGACGCGGAAATCGGCGATATGAAAACCGCCGTTCTTAAAGTCACAGGGTCAGGAGACCTTGACGGCGGTAATATCTACGGCGCGGCGAAAGTTACGGCGACCGGATCTGGCGACATAGATCTTGGCGATATGACGGGTGATTTGGTTTACGAGGGACGCGGCTCGTCAAACTTATCGCTCGACACCCTAATGGGCCGCGCGTCCATTACCATAGGCGGCTCCGCCAATGTAGACATTGATGACGGCGAGATTTCGGAGCTGATGATCACATCGCGCGGATCAAGCGTCTTTGATTTTGGCGGCGCAGCAGGCGGCGTCAAACTGTTCGCCGCGGGGTCAAGCGTTATCGATATTGATGACGCATCGGGCGAGCGCGGCGTCAAACTGTCGGGCTCAGCGGCTGTTAAAGTCGGCGGTAAGCGTTACAACGACTAGATTACAAATTCGAATTTGTCCCCAAGGATGTCCTGATCTTTGGGGATAAACGCGCGGCGGCTTTGCCCACAAGGTGGGGCTCTCTCTCGCCTTAGACGCTTGCCGCCGCGCAAATCACGCGCGCCTTAATTTGTCAGGCCACGCAACAGGCTCCGCGCACAGCTCAGCCGCCAGCATTTCTGCCATAAGCGGGGCGAAGACAAACCCGCGAGAGCCCAGTCCCGTGAGCACCAGAACCTCTGCCTCAAGCTCAGCAACCACAGGCCATGTCGTCTTACTATTCACCCTGACGCTGGCCCGAGAGGCCCGAAGCGCAGGCGCAGCAGCGCGCCCTGTCGCGGCGCGGTAAGCCTCAAAATTATGGGCATCATCCTGAGCATTTGGAATATAGGGGTCAGCTTCCGTCAGCCGCGCATGGGTTGCACCTAAAAGCGTCTCTTCACCGAGCGGAACCGCATAACCGCCATAGGTCAAGGCCGCATCTTGCACCCCGGCCTCTGCCTCCGCTTTTTGCGCCCAGCTTATCTGCCCGCGGCTATAGCGCAGCTCCAAACCGTCAAAAGCGTTTATGTCGCGCACGCCCGCGCCTGCTGCATATATCAGATGGCTTCCCGCCGCGAGGACAGCGCCGTCCACGTCCAAAACTTCAAAAACCTCGCCATTTAAAACTTCATCCTTTTTACGGCGATAACGTGCCGCGCGGCCAAAAATAGGCCTGCATTCTGCCAGCAGGGCAGCGCGGGCTTTTTGCGGATCAACCACTTGCGCCTTTGGGAAAACCATATGCTCTCCGCGAAGACACATATGCTCGGGCGGCAGCGCAGGCTGCGCGGCCAGTAATTTAAAGCGCGAGAGCTGCTGCGGTGTTTGCGGGGCATGAGTCACGCCTTCGCCTATCACGGCATCGGCGCGCGCATAGCATTGCAGCGCATAAAGATAGGCCGAGAGCGCAAACCGCGACAGCGGGCTATCTTGGCGGTCAAGGCGCGGCTTGACTATTGCGGCGGCGTTGCCGCTAGCCGCTGTACCGTCATCGGCGTCAATGACGGCTGTTTTAAGGCCGCGCCGCGCAAATGCGGCGGCTAGCGACGCGCCAGCAATGCCACCGCCAATAATAACGGGGGTGATAGGGGCAACGGCTCGAACAGTGTGAACAGGCATAACGGCTTCAAGGCGGTGCCGCTTGCGGCCAAACCCTTCGGTCTTTCGGACATTAAAACCAGCCGCCGCTAAGCCCTCGCGCACAAAGCCTGCCGCGGTAAATGTGCCAATTCGCGCGCCGCGCGCGGAGAGCGTGCCGACACGCTTCATGACAGTTTCTTGCCACATCTCTGGGTTTTTGGCGGGACTAAACCCGTCCAAAAACCACGCATCTGCGCGCATGGATAATCCCGCGAGCGCAGGCACAACGTCGTCATGGCACAGGGTCAGGGTGAGATCATCGCCCAAGTGCAAAATATGCGTCCCGCGCACACGCCCTGGCCAAAGCGCAAGCAGCGCGGCGGCCTCCTTTTTAAGTTCGGGCCACGCGCTAAGCGCTTTAGCTAAATCTTCGCGCGACAGCGGGAACTTCTCGATGCTTACAAAATGCAAGCGCTGCCCGTTTTGGGGATTGCCGTGCATAGCGGCTTGTTTATGCACCTTCCACATTTGCCAGAGCGCCAGAAAATTCAGCCCCGTGCCAAAGCCAAGTTCGCCGACAACAAAGGCCCGCTGCGTAAATTGCGGTTCCGTCCAGCGTTCGGGTAAGCCGCAGGCCGAAAGATAGACCGCGCGCGTCTCCTCTAGCCCCCCTTCGACGCTAAAATATATATCACCAAAGTCATCAGAGGCCGGCGCGGCAGAGCGCGACCAATCAATCGCAGGCGCAGGACACAGAATCAGGGAGGGTTGCGCGCCCTTTTTTTGGGCAGGTGTTTGTGATTTTGGCGCGGACATGCGCTCTCTTAAGCTGTTAGCGCGACGCAACAAAGACCAATTTATGCCCTAACTTCACGCTTTTTTTAAACTTCTGCACTAAGCCGCTCTCAACGTTCAATCATGACCCTTATTGCACAAATTATGGTCATAGGCAGGCAGGATGTCGCCAAAGGCCGTTTTTCATAGAAACACTCACGATACACCGCCACAGAAGTGGCACGTCATAAGCCCACGGCACGTATTTGCCGCGACACAATAATTAGGAGACAACCATGACTGCTTTTACAAAACTGATAAAATCGAGCGCCGCTCTAGCCGTAATTGCCGCCGCAACCTTTGTGCCAACAACCGCGGCCGCTCAAGATGTGAGCGTGACGACAGGCGTCGATATCGTAAGTGATTATGTCTTTCGCGGAGTCAGCCTCGCCGATACAGCGATACAGCCTTACGCTGAAGCGACCGTTGGCAGCCTTACATTTGGC
>CAKZTE010000092.1 GCA_937923115.1 uncultured Caulobacterales bacterium
AATCCCAATCAAAGGCATCCTGTAAATCAACTTGGCGGACGACACGCGACAAGTTGAGTGCCGCGACGTTATTTTGGTAAACGCCAAGACCTGAGCTTGCGGTGTAATAGGTCCCAATCAAATCACCTGCCGCATTAATTATGCGACCCGTCTCAAAGCCTTGCGCGGCATAATCAATATAAACAAAGTCTTCGAGTGTGGAAATCAGGCGGTCCGTCGTCGTCGTGCCAGAGAAAGTGACATTGCTCAACCCCTCATCGGCATAATAGATTGTCAGATAGATCTCGCCAGCCTCGTCGTAATAGAAGGCTTTGTCTGCCCAGTCTTGCGTCCCATCATCATCACCATAAGTCACAATCCGTGACCACGATTCTGTATCTCCAAGGTCATATTTAGTTGTGATCGTATAACCCGTGTCGTAATCAATCGAGAAGAGCATCGTCTCCCCCGCCGCGTTCAGCTCACGCGTTGTAGAGGTGTAATTAACACCAGCCGACACATCCGTATTCACCGCGCGCGTCACCCATTCAAATTCGCCCGCGCGATCATAAGTCACCGTATTTAATATGCCTGTATCATTAAGACGTGCGCTGCTTGTGGTCTCGCGCGCGCTATTAAATTCAAACGTCCAACTTTCCCATGTTTGATTATCTGCAGTATCCGTAAGTGTCTTTGTGCTCGCCCCTTTATCAGCGCCAAAAACAACAAATGTTTCATCGGACGTATAGCTATTGTCAAATTCAACGACGAAACGTTTGCGCAGCGATTCCTGCGTATAGTCATTTATAAATTGTCCATAGACATAGTAAGTCTCCACGCGCGACCAAACCGCCGTATCAGTCGGATCGGTGGTAACAGAGCGGAAGCCATATTCACCGCTCGAGTAATACTCGACTTCATTGAGACGCCCGTTATCAAAAACGGTGGAGACTGTGCGCGCACCAAGGTCATCCATGATAATTGTCTCGCGGCTAATCCATGCATAGTTATCTTCGCCTGGTAGCTCCAGATAAAGAATCTTGCGGAACCAATCTTGGGTGTCAGCAATATCATTTTGCACAAAGCTCTGCAGTGTACCGATAATGCGGTAATTTCCGTACTCAGCGCCCGAAGCATCCAAAATAGACGCTCTCTCAAACCCTTGTGCCGCAAAGTCGAGCGTGCCGTTGATATAGCCTTCAAGCGTCAGGTTAAGAAGATCATTACCCTCACCACCAGTCAGGTTTGTAAAGATATCTTCCGCGTCGGCATTGATAATATCGTCGCCCGTACCGCCGTCTATGATGTCAGAGCCTGAACCGCCCGTGAGCGTATCATTCCCACCGAGGCTGTTAATTGTATCGTCTCCGTCGCCGCCAGTAATTGTATCCGCGCCAGACGTTCCATTAAGCGTCACGCCCGTGGAGTCCAAAGCCCAACGTGCGTCACTAGGCAAAAGAGTTTCATCAGCGAAAACAAATCTCGTCGTCGAGACAACATCTAAAAGAGTATCGGTCCCCTCATTACCGACAGTATCGACGATTGTACGTGTCCCGTCGCTATTAATCGTCAGCGTATAATTCGCTGCATCGCCGTCATAGCGAATCTCGCGCGGCGAGCTGATGTGTCATTGCCTTCACCGCCATGAGCAAATGTGTCGACGACGCTCCACAGCTGCGTCACAGTCAGAATATCATCGCCAGCGCCGCCCATGACTTGCGTTCCGAAAAGAATATCATCGCCTGCTTCGCCAAAAACAATTGACGGACTGCTTGGCGAGTCTGTTGCACGAAGATAGTCATTCCCATCGCCCGCGTAATAGGTCTCCGTCGAGCCAAGCTGCGTGCGTACAAAAAAATCATTTCCGGGCGTAAATCCGTCGAGATTGTAGATCTCGCCCGCGAAGGATAAAACCTCAATATCAAACAAATAGTTTTTAAAACCCGAGGCTTCACCTGCAACGTCATCAACTGGACTGATAATCGTTCTGTCGCCATAGTTAAAAGCGGTATATCCGGTTTGAATTGTGATATAATAATCTGTGATCTCACCGGCATATGACACTGTTTCAGTTCCGCCCTCACTAAAATAAATTGCGCGGCCCTGTCCGCCAACAAAACTCGCTGTGGTCGCGCCGCCGTTGTAGAGATCAAGAATTGTGCCGTCGGAATATTGAATAAACTCAATGCTGTCCAAAGCGTAGGTTAAAGTCCACCCGGAGAAACCGTCCGTATAATATCCCGTGGCTATATATACTTGCCCCGACTCGGGATCTGTAACGACAAAGAAACCGCCTCCGGCCGAATTTGCGCCGGGAATATCCAAGACCAATGTATCATCGCCTGACGTCCCTTTCAGCACGTCGATATGCTCACCATATATCGTGAGTTGATCTTCAACGAGGTCATCAAGAGTAAATACAGCCATATCCCACAATTCCTGCTACGCGAAAAACGACTTTGGCATTAAGAGCCGCCGATACCATGAATGCACATTTAGCGCAAGAATGACGAGCCCTCGGCGCCATTTCAGTCCACCCATAAAAAAAGCCCCGCTTTCGCGAGGCTTTTGTGCAATTTTTGGGCCGCCTTAGAAGGAGACGCGTCCGCGCAGACGCACTGGGATAGAAATCGCGTCGCTTGACTTCAGGTTTGTGTCTAGATTGTCCGTCCAGCGGATACCTGTTTCAACACCAAGCGCTGTTGCGCCGCCGACTTGCCACTCGGCCCCGATGAGGCCTGCGGCTGTCGGAGACCATCCACCCTCGGCATATTGTTGCATGAAGACATTTGGATCAACCAAGGTCGCAGAAGATTGCGTAATATCGATATCATCCGTGTGCGTAAAGCCGCCCATCGCGCCGACATATGGACGGAAGCCGCTGACAGGGTTGTTCCATCCGCCGAGATAACGGCGCACGCCGCCTTCGATTGTGTACTGTTCTAGATCAGAAAATTCAGCGAATAAATCTTCCGTGACGTTTCCGCCAGATGTACTGCCCGAGATTGTACCAACTTTGTTGACCACCCCGCCCGCTGTTGTGTAGCCCAAACGACCCAACAATGTTGTATTGCGGTTCACATCATAAGTGGCTGCAATGTCATAACTTTTGATATCTTCGAAGGCGTCATCATAGCTAATGGCGTCAATCGCTGAGACGTTATCCTTAGCGGCTTCGCCAGACAGGATATCGCCGCCCTGGAAGAACCCAGTCCCTATGCCAAGTTCAAGACCGAAAGGCATGCCGCCTCCGCCGCCGCCAACAGCTACAGGGACGCCTCGAAGTTGCGGGACGCCATAGTAAGAGGGATAAGGCTGAGGAACATAAATCGGAGCGCCTGCAACGGTTGTGACGTTACCTTGTGTGCCAAATTGCGTTCCAAATTGTGAACCATAAGCACCGCCGACAGCTGCGCCGTATGGGGCCGCCGCGCCAAGTGTTGTTGTTTGGCCAAACCCTGATGCGCCGTAAGCGCCTGCTGCGCCCAGGCCAAGAGCGGCAGAATTATAACCTGCGCCAGTGCCGAAAGATGAGCCGCCGCCATAAGCGCCTTGGAAACCATTAATGCCGTAGCCTGATTGACCCGCGCCGAAGCCCGCCTGACCGAAGCCTGCTTGGCCATAACCCGTTTGACCGAAGCCTGCGCCTGCACCATAGCCCGCCTGGCCGAAGCCTGCTTGGCCATAACCCGCTTGGCCGAAGCCTGCGCCGCCATATCCAGCTTGGCCATATCCAGCGCCTGCGCCGTAGCCGCCGCCAGCAACGCCGTAGCCCCCAGCGCCGCCGCACCCAGCTGCGCCGCCCATATTATAAGCACCGCCAGCGCCATAGCCGCCACAATTTGCGCCATAGACGCCTGCTCCGTTATATCCGGCTGAGTTGCCGCCCATGCCAAGCCATGAACAACCTGACAATAGAACCGCTGAAAGTGCGCAAACTGCAAGACGCATATCGGTCTCCCTTTTCCCTAGTAAATCTCTAACTGTGCCAATGTTAACCACAGTATGTTTAAGAATTCGTTTTCAAAAGTTGAACAAAACCTTAAGTATTTCAGTTAAGTAGCCTAAAAATTATAGCTACCGCGAATTGTGAATGGTATGCTGATATTGTTGTCGCCCTTTAGGCCGGCAATGGTGTTTCCATCGACATCAATTTGATCGCTATAAGTTTTTGCACCCTCAAACTTCACGCCCGTTTCAAAGGCAATGGCTGTTTTGGGAGTCGCTTGCCATTCAAGGCCTGCATTGAGCTGTCCTGTTGGTACCCACTGCGCGTTTGTAAGAATATTTGGCGCATCATTGTTAAACACGGGACCAAACCGGATTTCGTTATCAATAACGTAATCATGCAGCTCAAGAAGCTGAGTTTCAGTTTTGTAAGTAATCTCATTAAAATGGGCAGCCCCCACTGAAGCGCCGACAAATGGAGTAATCGAACGCTTAGCCGTAGATTGTAAAATTGGTCTAAAATAGCGCCGCGCTCCGACTTCTAAGTCAATACGTTCTAGATCTGAAAAATCATAAGAAAACTGACCAATTGGCGCGTTCCGTAGAGCCCGAGTTACCGTATTTGAGCCAGAGGCTACATTTTGGCGGTAACCTGTGTAGGTAATATCGCCTTCGATATCTCCAATAATGTTAACAGCGCCGCCCTCATTACCTTCGGCTGATGAATAGCCTAAGTTCGCGAAAACTGTTGTATTGGGCGTTGCGATAAATTCGAGACCGCCAGCGATGCGCAGCGGTGTGCTATGAATGTCATCAAATGATATTGACGGTGCGTTCACGCTTGTCTCCGTACCTGTCAAATCACTTGAGACTGTAAGGCCGTCATTTGGGTTTCCTGAGAAGCCAGCGTTTTGTCTGTAAACGAACATACCATTGTTTGATAGAAATTGCTGAGCAAATGGTAACGCGATATTTTGTTCGTAATCCAAGGCATCACCGCTAACGCTTTTCTCCAGACCAAGCGAGAGTGAGCCCCGAAGACGCGGCTTACGCATTTGGCCTTTTGTGCGTTGATGACCGTAAGCTTGACCAGCCGTGGCGGCATGTGTGCCATATTGTCCTGTGACTTGCTGTGGCGCGCCAAACTGCGGCTGCTGCGGAAAACCGCCGCCAAATTGTTGTCCATATTGCTGAGCCTGAGCGCCGTGATGTGCGCCGCGTGCGTTCTGCCCGTAATTAACAGCCGCGCCGTAATGCCCCGCTTGTTGACCATGTGCGCCGTGCGCGCCTTGGCCTCCGAAGACGTTATTTACGCCGCCGAGCCAAGAACATCCTGATAACAGAACCGCTGACAACGCACAGATTGCAATCCGCATAAACCCCTCCGTACACCTGAATTGGTGCTATGGTTAATGGACGGTTTGACGTGTTTTGCTTAACAAGGGGTTTATAGGCGTAATTTTTTCGTGTTTTTCTACCTCAATGGCGCTTTTACTGCGGTTTTACGCTATAATAAAACCAAGACAGATTCAGGCGGACGTCCCAAAACGGCACGGCGGCCGTCTGTTACGATAGGGCGTTCAATCAATTTTGGGTTCTCAATCATTGCCTGAATCAAACGCGCACTATCCGTCTCGGCCTTGAGCCCGAGCGCTTTATAAGTGCTCTCGCCTCTACGCATGAGCTTTCGAGGATCGTCCTTAAAACCAAGCTGTTGCAATAAATCTGTAAGTTCATCTTCACTTACAGGCATCTCAAGATAAAGCCGAATTTCTGGCGTATGCCCTGCCTCTTCTAATAGCGCCAAAGTTTGCCGAGATTTAGAGCAGCGCGGGTTGTGATATATCGTAAGGGGCATGGATTTCACTCTCTTTATGTCTCTAACGTGTAGAGCCAGCTTTAAAGTTGTCGACCGTATTTGTCATTATAGGCTTGATTTTCAGCCTGCGCTATCGTTCACAGCATTATGAGCAATATCGCGCAAGACCTCCTAAAAACACCTCGCGCGCGCCCGCGCACGACCTTGCTTATG